>JALEGX010000127.1 GCA_022763485.1 Paracoccaceae bacterium
GCCTGCCTTGGTGGCCATGCGCGCACGGAAGCCGTGGCGGCGTTTGCGAACCAGGTTCGAAGGCTGATAGGTGCGTTTCATCGCTCCGGTCTCCAATATCTCATCGGGTGCGGCGCGGAATCGGCCCCCCCGGGGGTGTATCTCGAAGCCCGGTCTCTAGAAGGGTTTGGCGGCCAAGTCAAACCCCGTGGCGGGGGTTTTCCGGTTTTACTGCAACATTTCTGTCGCAAAACCCCGCATTGCCGGGGAAACCGCAGAGGAAATGTTTCAATTTCGCGGTCGCTCTGGCGTTTTCTCACAGATTCCCGGGATGTGTTCAAGCGGACGTGAGGAAAGCCGCTTCTGCCTCGCGCAGGGCCCATTTTGGGCTTAGCAAGGAGCACATGCAGAAGGACCATCAGAATATGAGCGATACCGCATCCCCGCAGAAAACCGGCGCGCTGCGTCATCTCCCACTGATTCTGGTCGTTCTGGTGGCCATTGTCGGGGCATTCACGCTCAAGGACTACCTGAGCTTCGACACCCTGCGCGAAAACCGCGAGGTCCTGCTGGGGATTCGCGATGCCAATTTCCTGGGGCTCGCTGCGCTTTTCGTGCTGATCTATATCGTGATTGTCGCGTTTTCGCTGCCGGGCGCGGCGGTTGCCTCTGTCACGGGCGGGTTCCTGTTCGGCCTGGTTGCAGGCACCTTCTTCAATGTGCTGGCGGCAACCATCGGGGCCACGGCGATCTTTCTGGCTGCGCGCTGGGGGCTTGGCGCGTCGTTGAGTGCGCGGCTTGATTCCTCGGAAGGAACGATTCGCAAACTGCGCAACGGGCTGCGCGAGAATGAGATCTCCATGTTGCTGCTGTTGCGGCTTGTGCCTGCGGTGCCCTTCTTTGTTGCCAATTTGCTGCCCGCACTGGTCGGGGTGAAGCTGCGCAACTTCCTTTGGACCACGGCGGTTGGGATCATTCCGGGGGGGATCGTCTTTACCTGGATCGGTGTGGGCCTGGGCGAGGTGTTCGATCGTGGCGAAAACCCGGATCTGTCGCTGTTGTGGGAACCGCATGTGATTGGCCCGCTTCTGGGGCTGAGTGTTCTGGCGGCGCTGCCGGTGATCATCAAATCCATTCGTGGAAAGAAAGAGAATTGAAATGGACCGATTGACCTGTGACCTGCTTGTGATCGGGGCCGGTTCCGGCGGGCTGTCCGTGGCTGCCGGGGCCAGCCAGATGGGCGCCGATGTGATCCTGCTGGAAGGACACAAGATGGGCGGGGATTGCCTGAACTTCGGGTGTGTTCCGTCAAAGGCGCTGCTGGCCAGCGGCAGGGCGGCGCACACGCAAGGCAATGCAGAAGCCTTTGGCGTGTTCGGCACCGAACCCCGGATCGACTATGCCGCCGCCAAAGCGCATGTTCATCAGGTGATTGAGACCATCGCCCCGGTCGACAGCCAGGAACGGTTCGAGGGCTTCGGCGTTCGGGTGCTGCGCGAATACGGATCTTTCCTGTCGCCGACCGAAGTTCAGGCGGGGGAACATGTCATCAAGGCCCGCAGGGTGGTGATCGCCACCGGATCTTCGCCGCTTGTTCCACCAATTCCGGGGCTGGACACTGTTCCCTATGAAACCAATGAGACGCTATTTGATCTTCAGGACAAGCCCGAACACCTTTTGATCATCGGGGGTGGTCCCATCGGAATGGAGATGGCGCAGGCGCATATCCGTCTGGGCTGCAAGGTCACCGTGATCGAAGCGGCCAAGGTTCTGGGCAAGGATGATCCCGAACTGGCGCAGGTGGTGATCGATTCGCTGACCGCCGAGGGCGTTGAGATTGCCGAGGGCGCCTTTGCTGCGGAAATCAGGGGTGGACCCGGCCAGATCGAGGTCGAAGCCAAGGATGGCCGTGTTTTCAAAGGCACCCATCTGTTGCTGGCCATCGGCCGAAGCCCCAATATCGACAGGTTGAACCTTGAGGCTGCGGGGATCACCTATTCGCGCAGCGGGATTGCTGTGGACGCGTCGTTGCGGACAACGAATCGCAAGGTCTATGCCATTGGCGATGTCGCGGGCGGGCTGCAGTTCACCCATGTGGCGGGGTATCACGCCGGAATTATCATCCGGTCCGCCTTGTTCGGTCTGCCGTCCAAGGTGCGCACGGATCATCTGCCCTGGGCGACCTATACCGATCCGGAACTGGCACAGGTTGGTCTGCAGGAGGCCGATGCCCGCGCCCAATATGGGGACAAGCTGGAGGTCGTGCGTTTCGACTATCACCACAACGATCGGGCCATCGCAGAGCGAAAGACCAAAGGCTTCATCAAGATGATGGTGGTCAAGGGCCGTCCGGTCGGCGTGTCCATTGTCGGCCATCAAGCCGGGGAACTGATCAATCTGTGGTCATTGGTATTGGCCAATAACCTGAAGGTTGGTCAGGTTGCGGCAATGGTTTCGCCATATCCTTCGATTGGGGAGGTTAACAAACGCGTGGCGGGTGCCTATTTTTCGCCGAGGTTATTCGAAAACCCGACGGTCAAGGCAGTGGTGCGATTCGTTCAACGCTGGCTGCCCTGACGCGGAAAGGGACACATGCTGAACACGCTTTCAGGCCGATTCTTGATTCTGACCACGGTCTTCGTGATGTTGGCCGAAATCCTTATTTTCGTCCCTTCCATCGCGCGTTTCCGCGAAGACTATCTGCTCAATCGTCTGGAGCGGGGGCAGATCGCGTCGCTTGCGCTTCTGGCGGATGACATGCTTGCCACGGAACTGGAGGCAGAACTGCTGGAGAACGCAGGCGTCTTCAACGTGGTTTTGCGCCGGGACGAAGTGCGCCAGTTGATGCTGTCCTCGCCGATTCCACAGCCGATCATCGATACCTACGATCTGCGCATGGCCAGCCCCTTTGTGCTGATCCGCGATGCGGTCGGGCGGCTGACGACACAGGAGAATGAAATCATCCGGGTCATTGGCTCGCCCACCCGCGATGCCGGATTGCTGATCGAAGTGACGATGGAAACCGCGCCCCTGCGCAACGCGATGATCGACTACGGGATTCGGATCCTGCTGTTGTCGGCGGTGATCTCGATCTTCACGGCGATTTTGCTGTTCGCGGCTGTGCGGGTGTTCCTTGTGCGTCCGATCAAGGGTGTTGTCGACTACATGCAGCGCTATGCGGCCGCGCCCGAAGACGCGCGGGGAATCATCACTCCCAGCGCGGGTGTGATCGAACTGCGCGAGGCCGAAGACGCCTTGCTGCAATTGCAGACAGAGCTGACACAGGCGCTGAAGCAACGTGAACGATTGGCGCAGCTGGGCGGTGCGGTCGCCAAGGTCAGCCACGATCTGCGGAACATTCTGACCTCTGCACAGCTTTTCACCGACAGGATCGAAACCAGTGAGGATCCGCTGGTCCGGCGTCTGGCACCGAAGCTGGTGAAGTCGATCACGCGCGCGGTGTCCCTGTGCGAAGGCACTCTGGCCTTTGGTCGGGCAGAAGAGCCCGCGCCTACGCTGGAACTGGTGCAACTGAATGCGCTGGCGGCGGACATTGTCGAAAGCGAAAGCCTGGCGGTGGGCGATGGTGCCGTTGGCATTTCCGCCGATATTCCCCCCGCGCTTGTCATTCGTGGCGATGCGGAACAGCTGTTCCGCGTGATCCAGAATCTGGTCCGCAATGCACGGCAGGCAATTGCCGCAACCGGCAAAGCCGGAGAGGTGCGCATCGAGGCCGAGGAAGACGACCACGCCTGGTGGGTGCGAGTCGTGGATACAGGGCCCGGCCTGCCGATCAAGGCGCAGGAGAATCTGTTTACTCCGTTTCAGGGCGGCGTCCGCAAGGGCGGTTCCGGTCTGGGTCTGGCGATTGCGGCCGAGCTGGTGCGCGGCCACGGTGGGGCTTTGACCATGAAAACAACGGGTCCCGAAGGCACTGTCTTCGAAATCTGCCTGCCCAGAGGAGATGGTGCAATTTAATTTGTTTTTTGGGGTTGCGTCCCCCCGACGCTAAGTCTAAATACCGCCTCACCAACGCGGACCGATAGCTCAGCTGGATAGAGTACTTGACTACGAATCAAGGGGTCGGGGGTTCGAATCCTCCTCGGTCCGCCATGGTAAACCTCCCAAAAACAAAGACTTGCACGTCGTCCAGCTGAACAGAAATCAGATGGTCCGGACGGATGATCATGCGCCGTTTCCTGGTGGCCCTGGGGGCTGAAGCCTGGTCAAAGATGAATTTGCTTGGCGGCATCCGCAGCTGCGGTTACGACCCGAAAGCAGACATTTTTTCACAGGCCAAGGAATCCCAGACATGTCGATCACCCGAATGGAAACCGGTCAGCGCATGAGCAAGATCGTCATCCACAATGAAACGGTTTATCTGTGCGGCCAGGTTGGCGACGGCGAATCCGTTGCCGATCAGACCCGCGATTGCCTGTCGCGGGTGGACGCGCTGCTGGAACAGGCCGGGTCAGACCGCGAACACATCCTGCAAGCGATTGTCTGGCTGGCGGATATGGCTGATTTTGCTGAAATGAACGCTGTCTGGGATGCATGGGTGCCCGAAGGACATGCCCCTGCGCGCGCCTGTGGCGAAGCCAAGCTGGCCCGGGACAGCCTGAGGGTAGAAGTTATCGTTACCGCCGCAGTGAAGTAACGCATTCGGTTGTCGACCGGGGTCAGCCCCGGTCGATTGCCATGGACGTCAGCCGCTCGGTGGCGTGTTCGACAAATTGTCGACCGGTTAATGAGAGCGGACGGTCCCGCGCAGTGACGATCACCAGATCCAGCAGGATTCGCGGCTCGAACCGGCGCACGACATATCCTTCTCCATCGTCGCCAAACAGCGTGAACGGATCCACCAGAGTTGCGCCGAATCCCTGTTTGACCATGTTCAGCGCGTTCCGGAACAGGTCCGTGTGACAGCGGATTCGCCATTTCGCACCATGCGCCTGGAAGGTCTCGCGTACCCGCCGGTTTACCATGTGCTCTGATCCGATGATGATGAACGGGTAGTTGTCCAGCGCTTCGGGTGTCAGCACGTCATAGTCGGCCAGTGGGCTGTCTTCTGGAATGGCGCAGACGGTTTCAAAGTAGAAATTGCGGGCCGTCAGCCCGTCATGCCGCAAGGGCAATTCGCAGATCCCCACTTCGAACAGTCCGGCCATGACCCATTCCTGCACGCGTGTTGAAAACTGTGACTGGAAAGAGATTGTCATGTTCGGGCGGCCGGTGGTGAAGCTTTTGAGCATTTCCGGCATCAAGCCAAAGGCGACAGAGTGGTTGGTCGCCACCTGCAACTGACCGGCTTCCTGATTCTGCAGGTCGATCACCGCCTGATTCACATGATCCAGCCCGCGGACCAATGTGTCGACGTCTTCGAACAGCAGCGCGGCTTCTGGCGTCGGGATCAGGCGACCGCGGCTGCGCTCAAAAAGCTTGAACCGGGTTGTGCGCTCCAACTGTCCCAGAAGATTGGAAATCCCAGGTTGGGAGATGCCCAATTGCTCGGCCGCGCCGGTCACGGTGCCGGCAATCATGGTTGCGTGAAAGGCCTGGTACTGTCGGAACGATGAGCTCATGGCAGATTTGTATCACTTTAACTTATGAGATTGGAATAAATTAGTATTGGAAATGATGATGTGAACTCCGCAAGCTGATGGCCAAGGCTTTGAAAGGGACACAAAGTTGAGCGACTTGCTTCAGAAAATCACCGGGTTCGATGTTTGGCACTTGAAACTCCCGGTGGTCTCCGCGCGCGATCACGGGATTGGACGCGTGTCGGGTGCATGTGAAATCGTCGTGCTGCGGCTGCGCGCAGAGGGTGGGGCCGAAGGCTGGGGCGAAGCCTCTCCGTGGTCGGTCTTCACCGGCACGCCAGAGGCCAGTTTCGCGGCTCTGGATCGCTACATGCGTCCGCTCGTGGTCGGGCGCAGGGTGGGCGACCGCGCCGCGATCTTGGCGGATGCCGGGAAATGCGTTGCCCATTGCACCGAGGCCAAGGCCGCACTGGAAACTGCGCTGCTGGATCTGGCCGGGCAGATCACGCAGCAACCGGTCTGGGCCTTTCTGGGGGGCAAGTGCCGCGATTCGATCCCGCTCAGCTGTTCGATCGCCAATCCGGTGTTCGAGGAAGACATCGACCTGATGCATCGCCTGCGCGACGACAAGGTGGGGCTGATCAAGCTGAAGACCGGCTTCAAGGACCATGCCTTTGACATCATGCGCCTTGAGCGGATCGCACAGGATTTCCCGGAGTTCCGGGTGCGGGTGGACTACAATCAGGGGTTGGAGATCGAGGAGGCGGTCGAGCGGGTGCTGGACGTGGCGCAGTTCCAGCCTGATTTCATCGAACAGCCCGTCCGCTTTTACCACTTTGACATGATGGTGAAGCTGAAAGCGATGACCTCTGTGCCGCTGCTTGCCGATGAAAGCGTGTTCGGTCCCGAGGACATGGTGCGTGCCGCGCGCGAAGGGATCTGTGACGGGGTGTCGGTCAAGATCATGAAGTCAGGCGGGCTGACCCGCGGGCAGTCCGTGGCGCAGATCGCGGCGGCCAATGGGCTTATGGCCTACGGCGGCGACATGTTCGAGGCCGGTCTGGCGCATCTGGCGGGGACCCACATGATTGCCGCGACGCCGGAAATCACGCTGGGCTGTGAATTCTATCAGACATCTTACTTCCTGAACGAAGACATCCTGGAAACGCCGTTTCAGGTGGCAGATGGTCAGGTGGTCGTTCCGGATGCTCCGGGATTGGGCGCGCGTCCCGATCTGGAGAAACTTGAAACCTACGCAGTGGGGCGCTCGCAGTGATCTGCTGGCGCTCAATACGCGGTCGCAGAGCGCGACGCCTGATCATATTGGCCGGACATCATGCGCAACAGCGTGGACAGACGGCTCATCTGTTCGGGCTCTACCTGCGCGTCCTTCATCGCCGCCAGAAGCAGCTCTTCGCGGATCGAACGGTAGCGTTCGCAGGCATCGCATCCGGTTTGCGTCGCCGCGACGCTTTTTTCCTTCCCGATCTTGCCTTCTTCGACAAGCCCAAGCTTGCGCAGCTTTTTCACCGCGTAGTTGACGGTATGCGTGTCCTCGACATTCAGCACCAGACAGATGTCGGCAAGTTTCTTCGGCCGGTCGCGGTGACGCACGGTGTGCAGCACCAGCACGTCCAGCGACGACAGCTCCGGATAACCGGCGGCGGCCATGGCACGTACCGTCCATCTACCAAACGCATGACCGGCAATGATCAGTCCGAACTCGAATTCGGACACTTCGGGAAAGCTGCCAGAGGCAAGATGTGCCGAGGAAACGACAGGGCCAAGATTGGAGTGTGACATGATTCAAAACTACGATTTGAACGCATCATGTCAACAAATTGTTGATAAATTATCAATGTGTGAGACCATTGGTCAGGGAGAATCACCCGTATCAACCGAAATCAGACGCCCGGGAGAAGGGTGAGATGACTGAAAAACCCATAGTTATTGTCGGGGCCGGGATCGTCGGAGTATCCACCGCGATCTGGTTGCAGCGCGATGGCCACAAGGTCGTTCTGGTTGACCGTGCGGGTCCAGCCGAAGGGGCAAGCTTCGGCAATGGGGGTATTCTGGCATCCTGCTCATGTGTACCTGTGACGGGGCCGGGGCTGATTGCCAAAGCGCCCCGTATGCTGCTGGATCCGACTCAACCGCTGTTTTTGCGCTGGGGTTATCTGCCGAAGCTGGCAACTTGGCTTCTGAAGTATCTGTCACATGCAAACGCCGCCGATACGACCCGGATTGCGAAGGCCATCGCAGGGGTGACGGCGGACAGCCTGAACGATCACCTGGCCCTGGCGGCCGGGACGGGCGCCGAAAAATGGATCGTGCCATCCGAATACGCCTATATCTACCGCGACCGGGCCCATTTTGAAGAAGATGCTTTTGGTTGGAACCTGCGCCGCGAGAACGGGTTCACCTGGGAAGAGATCGAAGGACAGGCCTTTCGCGACTGGGACGGGATCTTTGCGTCCGATCTGGGTTTTGCGGCCAAATTCGATGATCACGGGCGGATCAGTGATCCGGGCCAATATGTAAAGGACCTGGCGGCGCATGTTGTTGCGCAGGGCGGCCAGCTGCTCAAGGCGGATGTGACGGATGTGGTGCGTGAAAACGGTCAGGTCACGGCCATCCGCGCTGGGGGAGAGAACATCCCCTGTTCCGCAGTGGTGATCGCCACCGGCGTCTGGTCGGGGGCTTTGGCCAAGAAGCTGGGGCTTTCTGTGCCGCTGGAAGCCGAGCGCGGGTATCATATTGAGCTCTGGGAGCCGAATTTCATGCCGAAGGCACCGGTCATGGTGGCCTCGGGCAAATTCGTGGCGACGCCGATGGAAGGGCGGTTGCGGATTGCGGGAGTGGTCGAATTCGGCGGAACCGAAGCCGGAGCCTCTCAGGCGCCTCTGAACCTGTTGAAGAAAAACGGGATCGCCGCATTCCCGGGGCTGAAATGGAAAGAAATGACAGAGTGGGTCGGCTTCCGCCCGGCCCCGGCAGATTCCATTCCCGTGATCGGTGAGGTTCCGGGGATCAAAGGAGCGTTCACCGGATTTGGACATCACCACATCGGACTGACAGGCGGCCCAAAAACCGGTCGCCTGCTGGCCCAGATGATAGCAGGCCGTCAGCCCAATGTTGACGTGTCTGTCTATTCGCCTGCACGCTACGCGCAGGCCCGACACTAAAGATCAGGCAAAAAATCAACCAATAGGGAGAAATAAGATGAAGACACTGAAGAACCTGATGGCCGCAACGGCCCTGACCGCAGTCAGCGTTGCGGCGGCGCCGCTGAGCGCCGAAACCTGGGACATGCCGATGGCCTATTCGGCGTCGAACTTCCATTCGGCTACTGGTGCGGAATTTGCCAAATGCGTGACCACCGGCACCGGTGGGGAGCTGGAAATCGTCACGCACCCGTCGGGCTCGCTGTTCAAGGGCGCAGACATCAAGCGTGCAATCCAGACCGGCCAGGCGCCGATCGGGGAGCGTTTGCTGTCGGGCCACCAGAACGAAAACGCGCTCTTTGGCTTTGACTCGATCCCCTTCCTGGCGACCTCGTTTGATGACAGTGCCAAACTGTGGAAAGCTGCAAAACCCAGCATCGAAAAGCTGCTGTCCGAGCAGAACCTGACGCTGCTTTACGCCGTGCCGTGGCCGCCCCAGGGGCTGTACTTCAAGAACGAAGTGAACTCGGTTGCCGAAATGAAAGGCATCAAGTTCCGCTCCTACAACAACGCCACCTCGCGTCTGGCCGAACTGACCGGCATGCTGCCCGTCACCATCGAAGCCGCTGAAATCAGCCAGGCCTTTGCCACCGGTGTTGCGGAATCCATGGTGTCGTCGGGCTCCACCGGCTATGACCGCAAGGTTTGGGAGTCGCTGGACTATTTCTACGAAGTCGATGCCTGGCTGCCGCGCAACTATGTGATGGTGAACTCGGATGTGTGGTCGGATACTCCGGATGCACATAAGAATGTCATCACCGGCTGTGCAGAGCTGGCGGAATATGCGGGCAACTGGCGTGCCAAGGAATACACCGGCTTCACCCTGCAGGGTCTGCGCGACGGTGGCATGACCGTTGGTCCGGCATCCGACCAGATGGTGAGCGAGCTGAAGGAAATCGGTGTCACCATGACCAATGAATGGCTGGAAGCGGCCGGGGACGAAGGCAAAGCCATCGTCGACGCATTCCACGCAATGCAATAAAGCACCAACGGCAGCCGCCGGGCGCCGGAATTTTGTGAAAATTCCGGCCCGTTTTCCGTCACGGAAAACGGCCACCGCCGGTGGCTGCCCTTCCGCATAGGAGGTCAGGCTATGGCGGTGTTTCGCCCACTTCGGGCAGTACTCGATTTTCTCTACAGTTTGTCGGAATTCCTGGCGGCACTGAACATGATCGCCATCCTGGTGCTGATCGTGCTGCAGATGCTGGCCCGCTGGTCCAGCGAGGTTTTTCCCGGCGCTCCCGAATACGCGGCCTATTGCATGGCGGCGGCGTCCTTCTTCGGCTTTGCCGCAGCGCTCAATCGCGGGTCGCACATCCGCGTGTCGCTGCTGCTGAACGCGGTGGGGCCCAAGATGAAGCGCTATGTCGACATGTGGTGTTTCGCCGTCGCGGCCGCGACCATGTGGTATTTCGTCTGGCACGCCCGCCAGTTCGTCTTCTGGTCGTGGAAATTCAATGACATCAGCCAGGCGCAGGACAAGACGGCCCTGTGGATCCCGCAGTCGGTCATGGTGATCGGTGGCGTTCTGCTGGCCATCGCGCTGACGGACAACCTTATCCACCTGATCTTCAAGGGAGAGAACCGGATCTCCCACGACAACATCGAAACGCAGGAGGTCTGACACGATGGATTATGTCTTCCTTGTCATCATCTTCCTTGCGGTTCTGTTTCTGCTCTTGGGCAGCGGCGTCTGGGTCGGCATCGCCATGATGGGCGTCAGCTGGGTGGCGCTGGAACTGTTTTCGAACTCCCGCACCATCGGCCAGGACATGGTCAGCCAGATCTGGTCGGCCTCCAAATCCTGGGAGCTTGCGGCCCTGCCGATGTTCATCTGGATGGGCGAGATCTTATTTCGAACGCGCCTGTCCGAGGACATGTTCAAAGGCCTCAGCCCCTGGATGGCGCGGCTGCCGGGCGGGCTGGTACACTCCAATATCGTTGGCTGTACCGTTTTCGCCGCCGTTTCCGGCTCTTCGGCCGCAACGCTGACCACGGTCGGCAAGATGTCGATCCCCGAACTGCGCAAGCGGAAGTATCCCGAAACCATGACCATCGGCACGCTGGCCGGTGCGGCGACGCTGGGCCTGATGATTCCGCCGTCGCTGACGCTGATCGTCTATGGCGTGACCATCGACGGCGTGTCGATCATCAAGCTGTTCTTTGCCGGCATCGTGCCCGGCCTGGTTCTGGCGTCGATGTTCATGGCCTATGTCGCGATCTATTCCAAGGTCTCGAACAACTGGAACCCGGTGCAGGAAACCGGCATGTCCTTCTCCGAAAAGCTCAAGAATTCGCGCTTCCTGATCCCGGTGATCCTGCTGGTGGTGATGGTCATCGGGTCGATGTACCTGGGCTTCGCCACCCCGACAGAGGCGGCGGCTTTGGGCGTGATCGGCGCCTGGGTACTGGCCTTGGTGCAGGGATCGCTCAACTGGCAGACCTTCCGCGACAGTACGATCGGCGCGGTTCGCACCTCGGCCATGATCGCGCTGATCCTGGCGGGGTCGGCTTTCCTGAAGTTCGCGATGGCCAAGACCGGCCTGCCCAAGGAACTGGCCGAACTGATTGCGGCCTGGGAGTTCTCGCGCTTCTGGCTGCTGATGGTTCTGCTGGTGTTCTATATCATCCTGGGGTGCTTCCTTGACGGGATTTCCACCGTGGTGTTGACCATGGCGGTGCTGGAACCTGTGGTGCGCGAGGCCGGGATCGACCTGATCTGGTTCGGCATCTTCATCGTGGTGGTTGTCGAGATGGCGCAGATCACACCCCCCATCGGTTTCAACCTCTTCGTGATGCAGGGGATGACGGGACACGAAATGGGCTATATCGCCCGCGCTGCAATCCCGATGTTCCTGATCATGGTGCTGATGGTGTTCGTGTTGATCGCGTTTCCGGATCTGGCGACATGGTTACCGGATAATCTGAGGTAGCGGTCGTCCTGACATGATCCTTGATCTGCTTGGCACAGTCTCCCGTCACGGGAAGCTGTGCCTGATCCTGGGGCTGCTGGCCGGGGTGGCCCTGCCGGATCTGGCCGGAGTCCTGCGTCCCTGGATCCCGGAACTTGTGGCTTTGCTGCTATTTCTGACGGCGGTCCGGATCGGTCATCGCGATGCGCTGGGCGTAGGCTTGGGAGGCGCGTTAGGCCGGGTTCTGGTTTTACAACTGATGCTGCCGGTGCTCTGTGGCCTGGTGCTGATCTGGTCTGGGCTGGGCCTGGTGCCTCTGGCGGTGGCAGTGGTGCTGATGCTGGCGGCGCCATCGGTTACGGGGGCGCCGAACTTCACCATCCTGGTGGGTGGGGACCCCGCGCCCGCCCTGCGTCTGCTGGTTGTTGGCACGGCGGTGCTGCCGTTGACGGCTTTGCCGGTGTTCTGGCTGCTACCGCAGCTTGGGGATGCGCAGGCGGTGCTCTGGGCGGCCGGGCGGTTGACGCTGGTGGTGATTGGCGCGGTCGTTGTGGGGTTTGTGGTCCGACAGCTGCTGGCACCCGAACTTCGGGACCGCGAGCGGCAGGCCCTCGACGGCGGAACCTCGATTGCGCTGGCGGTCATCGTGGTGGGCCTGATGTCAGCCATCGGTCCGGCCTTTGCACGCGATCCGCTGGAGCTGCTGTGGTGGCTGGTCGCCGCCTGTGCCGTCAACTTGGGGATGCAGGTCGTTGGGTATCTGGTCCTGCGATCCCTTGGGCAGGATCATCTGGCCGTTCCGGTTGGCATCGTCTCGGGAAACCGCAATATCGCGTTGTTTCTGGTGGCTTTGCCCGCTGACACGACAGACCCGCTCTTGATTTTTATCGGGTGCTATCAGATTCCGATGTACCTGACACCGATCCTGATGAGGAGACTCTATGTCCGTGCCGATCCCCAGCTCTGAGGGCTTTCCCCTGATCCGTACCGTCGGGCTGCACGGTCTGCTGGTCACGTTCTCCGACACGCTGACTGAGGCGGCAAATCGCGCAACGCTGGCGTTTCGCGGGGCCGTCGATGAGCGGGCGCTGCCCGCGGTTCTGGAAACCTCGACCTCTCTGGCTTCCGTTTTCGTGCGGTTCGACACGTCGGACGTGGGGCATGAGCAGATGCGCGGCCTCTTGCAGCAGATGTTGGACGAGCGTGACTGGTATTCGGCAGATTTGCCCGAGGGGCGCAGGCTGTGGCGGGTGCCGACGGTCTATGGCGGCGGTCTTGCGCCGCAGCTGGCAGAAGCGGCGGATTTGGCCGGGTTGTCCGAAACAAAGGCTGTCGAAAGCCTCAGCAATGCCCGCGTTCGGGTGCTAACCATCGGGTTTGCCCCGGGGCAGCCTTATCTGGGACCCTTGGGAGAGGAATGGAATATCCCGCGGCAATCGGAATTGACCCCGATGGTTCCGGCCGGCGCGTTGGTCGTCGCGATCAGCCAGCTTGTTCTGTTTTCCTCTGCCACGCCAACCGGATGGCGTCATGTTGGGCAAACGGGGATCCGTCTGTTTCAACCCGATGCAGCGCGGCCTTTCGCACTGAACCCCGGCGATGAAATGGAATTTCCATCGGTCAGCGAGGCAGAGTTTCGCCGTCTGACAGAAGCCGACCCGAATTTCGGCGGCGCAATTGCTACGGAGCTTTCGGCATGAGCGGTCTTCTGGTTCAGCGGATTGGTCCCGTCGCCTCGATCCAGGATCTGGGACGTCCGGGTTTGTTGGGGCAGGGGGTGTCCCAGGGCGGGGCCGCCGACGTGCGCGGCATTGCGGAAGGTGCGGCGCTTCTGGGACAATCCCCCGAGCTTGCAGCGCTGGAAATGGGCGGGATCGGTGGTGAGTTTCTGGCAACCGAACCGATCCGGATCGCCCTGACCGGGGCGCCCATGATGGCAAGCATTGATGGGTCGCCGATTGTCTGGAATGCGTCCCACCAGCTGGAAAAGGGGCAAATCCTGTCGCTGGGGGCGGTCCGCAAGGGTGTCTATGCCTATCTACATCTGGGCGGCGGGATTGCCTCGCCCAAGATCCTGGGCGCACGGGCCGCGCATCTTGCCGCGGGTATCGGCGCCGCGGTGCAGGCCGGCGACACAGTGCTGGCTGGCGCGGACAAGGGGGGACCTGTTGGCCAGGTGCTGCCCGTTGATCCGCGCTTTGACGGTGGGGAGTTGCGGATCGTGGAGAGCTTTCAAAGCGCGCTCTTTGCCGAAGATCTGCGGGCCCGGTTTTCCGACACCCAGTTTCAGCGCGGCACCCGGGCCAACAGGATGGGCGTTGAAATGCTCAACGATGGTCCGGGCTTCGCCGCAGAAGGCCAGTTGAACATCCTGTCCGAAATCATCAGCCCCGGCGATGTGCAGATGACGGGGGATGGCAAGCCCTTTGTCCTGATGCGCGAATGTCAAACCACCGGGGGCTATCCCCGGATCGGCACCGTTCTGCCCTGTGACCTGCCGAAGGTGGCGCAGGCCCCGCTTGGGGCCGGGTTGCGCTTTCGCTGGGTGTCGCTGGAACAGGGGTTGGAAGCGCAGCAGAAGTTCGAGGCTGAGTTGAAGTCTCTGCCGCGCAGCTGTCAGCCGCTGGTGAGGGATCCGGCCGACATGCAGGACCTGCTGTCATATCAGCTTGTGGGGGGCGTCGTGTCTGCGACATCCGACCCGTTTGAAGGAGAATGATGAGATGAGTGTATCAGTCGATCTGAACGCCGATATGGGCGAGAGCTTTGGCCCCTGGAACATGGGCGATGATGCGGCGCTGCTGGATGTGGTGACGTCCGCCAATATTGCCTGCGGGTTTCATGCCGGTGATCCGGATGTGATGGAACAGACGATGATCCGCGCCCGTGACAATAGTGTCGGGATCGGGTCGCACCCCGGATTTCTGGACCTGCAGGGCTTTGGCCGACGCAAGATGCATGTGCCGCACAAGACTTTGCGCAACATGGTACGCTATCAGCTGGGCGCCTCACGCGGGATGGCGGCGGCGGTCGGCGCTGAGGTGCGGCACCTGAAACTGCACGGCGCGCTGTCCAATATGGCGTGCGTGGATCACGCCATGGCGCGTGCCTGCTATGAGGCGGCGCTGGATGTGGATCCCGACATCATCATCATGGTGCTGGCCGCCACGGCGATGGAAGAGGTCGTGCGCGAACTGGGCTGCAACTGGTGTGGCGAAATCTTTGCCGATCGGGCCTACAATGACGACGCCACGCTGGTGGATCGTTCTCTGCCCGGTGCGGTGATCCATGATCCGGAACTGGCGGGGCCGCGTATTCTGGAGATGGTGCGCGAGGGTGCGATCATCACCGAAAGTGGCAAGCGCATCCCCACGTCCATCGATACGATCTGCCTGCATGGTGACACGGCCGAAGCTGTAGAGCTGGCCAAATCCGTGCGCAGCAGTCTGGAAGCGGGCGGGATCACGGTCCAGAAGTTCTCGGGGCGCAAGGGCTGACCCTTTCACCGCGACGAACGGCTATCCCCCAGGATCAACGCCGCCACCTGCGTGGCTGAATTCACCCCCAGCTTGCCAAAGGCCCTGCGCCGCAGCGTGCGCACGGTGTTTTCCGAGATCTCCAGCGCCAGTGCCGTGCCCGCGACACTGACGCCTTGGAGGGCAAAATCGCAGATCTCGGCCTCGCGGCGGGAGAGCTGGCCAAAAGGTCCGGTATCGCGCTCACGCAGAGCGGACGCCCGCCCCGACGGGGGCAGGCGCAGCCCCATGGACCCGGTTATCCGATGTCTGAGGCCGATCAGCTCATGCACCAGGGGCAGCACCTGTTGCAGCCGCTCCATTTCGGCTTCTGTGAACCAGCCGGATTTTTCACCCCGCAGCAGAAAAGTCTGCAATCCCACGCGGTCTGTCCAGGACGAGACCGTGACCCGCTCGATCACCCCGTCACGGGCATAGATTGGGTGCAGGGGGTCGCCGGGGTCGGGCCGCCAGCGCTCGATGGTCAGCCCCTGGTCCCGCGCGGCGCGGATCCGGGTCAGGATGCTGTTGATCAGCCGCTCATCGGACAGGATCGTGCTGGCATTGCGGTTGAACCAATACCCGCTCATCTCACCACCCCAAAAGGACAGGACCGGTTCAGGTCGGGACATGTCAGCCACATGAAAGGCGCCGAAGTTGGCGATATCGGCGACCCGGCGCACATAGGCCAGCAGGCGCGCTGCGAAATCCGGCGCAGGTACGGCTGCGACCAGCGTGGCCAGATCATCCCGGGGCAGGGGGCGTGGGGGAAATTTGTCATCCATTCGGGTGACAGATTGGGCCTGAGGTTTTGCGATAGTCAAGGGCATCGCCCGCACACAACCGCCCGGACAGCCAGACATGACCCAGCTTTTTTCGACCAAGGACCGCCCCGTGCATCTGGGGCCCTTCCCGCTTGAAAGATTGCTGCGCGGGGTGCTTCCAGACATGGCCTCGGTCCCGCGCTTTCAGCCGCTGAACTTCCGGCGACCCGATATGCCGTCCTCCATCGTCAACGCCATGGGCGAATATCAGGCTATGATGGATGCGATCCGCGATGGGCTGGTGAACAAATCCCGCGCCGGATGCCCTGAGGATCCGATGGAACGGGCCAACCATATCAAGGCGTTCGGCTATTTCTCGGACGCCGCGATGGTGGGGATCGGTCCGTTGCCTGGGCAGGCCCGGCTGGCGCAGCCCTATCGCAACCCGGATATTGCGCGGCTTGCGCAGGATCTGCGCACCCGGCAGACCAAGACCCTGGCCGCTGGCATCGATCTGATCATGGCGGATCTGAAAGAGGCGATGGAGGCGCCGCCAACCACGATTGGCGAGCATAAACACGCAATCGTCTTCCTGTATGACATGCCACGCGACCCTGCCGCGACAGAGGAGGGATGCGATTGGCTGGAGGACGCCCAACAGCACCGCGCCTGCCTGCGGGCTACGGAAACGGCGGTGGTGACTGCGAATTACATCCGTTTGCTGGGCTGGGATGCCAAGGCGCATAGCGCGACGTCCTCGGACGTGGATCTGAACATGGCCACCGTTGCCGCGGGGCTGGCCACGGTTCAGGGCGGGCGGTTGGTGAATCCCTATGTGGGGGATCGGTTCGGCGTGGCCGTCGTCACCACCGATTTCGATCTGGCGCACGACCTGCCGCTTTTGCCGGCGGAACAGCAGCCGGATCTGCAAATCAAAGGGCCGCGCTGGTGGCTGGGCGCCGGATCGCGCCGGTCGGTGCTGAACGGTGATCCTTTCGCCAAACGCGCGTTCAAGGATGGACCGCACCCGTTTGAGACCCTGAAGCGGATCGACGAGCCCACAACCTACATTGATGAGGCGCGTGTTGCCCGCGTGCCCAAACGGGCAGACATGTTTGCCCGCGCGCAATTCGGGGACATGGGCAAGAGCAATCAGGCCGCCGCCACCGGCGGGTTCTATGTACGCAAGGCCGCGCCGTCGATGGCGCAACGCCGGATGCTGGGGGCTTTCGTTCTGCTGCAGGATGGCGAGCCGGATCGTGGCCCGCGCCCGACGGACGCCGCGCGTAATGCCGCAAACATCAAGGCGGCGAGCTATTTTCTGGGCGTGGACGCGGTGGGCATTTCGCGCTGTCCCGAGTGGGCGTGGTACAGCCACGACGCCACCGGAGACCCCATCGTGCCGGAGCATGATCAGGCGATCAGCATGATCATCGACCAAGGCTACGAGTCGATGGAGGGCGCCAGCGGCGATGACTGGATCAGCGTGGCCCAGTCGATGCGCGCCTACCTGCGGTTTTCGCTCTTGGGCGGCGTGATCGCCCGCCAGATCCGCAACCTTGGCTACAAGGCCAAAGCCCATTCGGTGATGGACGGCGAGGTGCTGCAACCGCCGCTCTTGTTGCTCAGCGGATTGGGAGAGGTCAGCCGGATTGGCGAAGTTATCCTGAACCCCTTCCTGGGGCCGCGCCTGAAATCCGGGGTGGTGACCACCGACATGCCGCTGGCCCACGACAAGCCGATTGATTTCGGCCTGCAGACCTTTTGCGAAGCCTGCAACAAATGTGCCCGTGAGTGCCCCTCGGGGGCGATCACCGCCGGTCCGAAACTGATGTTCAACGGCTATGAGATCTGGAAGTCCGACAGCAAGAAATGCGCCACCTACCGGATCACCACGCCGGGGGGCGCCATGTGCGGGCGCTGCATGAAGACCTGTCCCTGGAACCTCGAAGGGATCTTCGCGGAAAAGCCGTTCCGCTGGGCGGCGATGAACGTGCCGCAGGCGGCCAGGGCGTTGGCAAAGCTAGACGATGCGCTGGGCAATGGCGGGCTGAACCCGGTCAAGAAATGGTGGTGGGATCTGGAGCTGGCCGAGGACGGTGGCTACCAGCCCACCCGGCACCCGGTGAACGAACGCGGCCTGCAAAGGGATCTGGACCTGAAGTATGAGGACCAGACGCTTGCCGTTTATCCCGCACCGCTTGCCCCACATCCCTGGCCCTATCCCTTCCCGATGGATCGCGAAGCCGGGATCGAGGCTTATCAGGCAATGATCACCGCCGAGGAATACAAGCTGCGCCGCGCACGGGGAGAGACCGGTGCCTGGGATCACCTCTATAGCAATGACGGGGAAAGCCCGGTTCTGCGGGTGGTTGTGGCCAAGGCGGAACAGATGAGCCCGGATGTCACCAAATATGAGCTCCGTTCGCTGGATGGGTCCGACCTGCCGGAATGGACTGCTGGCGCACATCTGGACATCGTGGTGGCGCCAGAGTTCCTACGGCAATATTCGATGTCGGGGGATCCGGCGGATCGGTCGAGGTATCAGATCGGCGTTCTGCGCGAAGATCAGGGCCGGGGTGGCTCACTGCTGATGCATCGGATCTTCGCGGAAGGCCGCAAGGTCTTCATCTCTCGCCCGATCAACCACTTTCCATTGCAGGAAGGGGCCGCGAAGTCCTTTCTTATGGGGGGCGGTATCGGCATCACCCCAATGATTGCGATGGCGCATCGTTTGCACGCGCTGGGCGCAGACTTCGAACTGCACTATTCGGTGTCCACACGCGCGACCGCGGGGTATCTGGAGGATCTGGCCGCAGTTCCCTGGGCTGACCGTGTGACGGTACATGTCTCGGACGAAGGCACGCGCGCGGATCTGGATCAGACCCTCAGTGGCTGGCGCAAGGGGTGGCATGTCTACACCTGCGGGCCGGATCGCTACATGTCCGGTGTGATGGAGGCGGCAGAGCGCCAGGGCTTCCCGGAAGAGGCGCGGCATCTGGAGTATTTCTCGGTCCCGGATGTGCCGGAGTATGAAAATCACGACTTCACGCTGCGCTTGGCGAAATCGGGCAAGGTGCTGCATGTTCCGGCCGACAGAACCGCGACGGATGTCCTGAGCGAGAACGGGATCCATGTAGATGTGAAATGTTCGGACGGGATTTGCGGGGTCTGCAAGTGCGGCCTGGTCTCCGGCGAAGTCGAGCATCGTGACTTCGTGCTGTCCAAGGCGCAACGGCAAACCGCCGTTATCTTGTGTCAGAGCCGAGCCGCTGAACCCGATGGTGAAATCACCGTTGACCTGTAGCCTCCTTGTGGTCGGGGGCCACGGGCGAAAACCCATTTGTCGCAAACCACTCAGGAAGCTCTGACCTGAAGTCGAACCGCAGGGATTTGGCGCGCATGATGCCAGAGCTTTCATCGCGGATCGGCGTTTGCAGGGCTGTCCAGGCTTCGTTCTCGGCCGCGTCCCAGGGCTGAAGGGGCAGCTTGGAAAACCGGTTGAACTGTCGCCGGGATTGCCGCTGGGCGTCGGACCACGCAGTACCCGGTAAGCCCTTGCCGGGGGAATGAGCCACCGCAGTCCGGATGTCATCCGCCAACCCGAGCGCAACCTTGTTGGCGAATTTGAGGTGCGCGATATAGACCCCGCGCGGCATCACAAAGGAAAACCGGCGCAGCTGGCGGGGGCGCAGTTCAATTCCATGCCGGTCCATCCCGATCTTGTGCCGAACGGCCCAGGCCTTGCTGTAGTGACCGGTGAACACGACATTGCGCCGTTGCGCCAGCGCGGGTTCATGATCACGGATCTTCGCATCGCCCCGCATTTCCACCACCTCCATGCCCAGCCCAAAGACCGCGCCGCCGTCCTGTTTGGCAAAGAAATCGGCGAAGCTGGAAAACTTGCGCGGGTCCAGGATGACCAGCTCATCGGCATCGGTTCGGATCACCCAGTCATAACAATGGGACAGCCCGTTCTGCAGCTGGTTCAGAAACCTGTTTCGAAGCTTGTCAAACTGCGTCAGGTCATCCCGCGGGATGGTGATCACGCTGGCACCGGGGCAAAGCGCGTGAATATGCGGATCGGGACCATGTGAGACGATGAACAGGTTCTCAGCGCCAAGGGCGGTGGCGAAATGGGCAAACCACTGCGACAGGGCCCAATAGTCCCGATAGACCATCGTTACGGCGCAAATTCTCATATCATTCTTCTAGGCCGCGAAAGATCCGCGCGACAAGGAAAAAACCAAACAGGCGCAAGGTCTGATGGGGTGCGGCTCTCCTGACTTGACAGGTTTTCGACGTCGGACCATGTTGGCGGAAATTGAGCACCCTGTATCTTTACTCAACCATGGATAGATAGATGGATTTCTTTCCTGCGGGAAGTCGCGCAGCAGTCAGAGGGGCCGCGGACCGGTTCACCGGAACCGTTTGGCAAGATCAGATCCATTCCGCCGCGGAGCCGGCGCGTCTGCGCGCCTTGCGGGTCTTTTTTGAACCCGGTGCCAGAACGGCGTGGCACTCTCACCCCCTGGGGCAGATCCTGCACATTACAGGGGGGACCGGCCTTGTCGGGCGCCGCAATCAACCACCGCAGCTGGTCCGGGCCGGCGACAGCATATGGATTTCTCCGACCGAGGAGCACTGGCACGGTGCGGCACCGGGCAGTTGCATGGAGCACATTGCCATGCATGAAGCCCAGAACGGCTTCGTGGCAACCTGGATGGAGCTTGTCTCGGACGAGGAATACCTGTTGTCCCCTGCCTGAAACCTGATCAGGGTATCACCGGGCACAAAAGGAGCGATCGAATGATCTTGTGTTGCGGTGAAGCGCTGATCGATATGATCCCTTCAGGTGGCGGTCCCATGGAGTATCGCGCTTGCCCCGGAGGGGCGGCGTTGAATGCCGCTCTCGCCCTCGGTCGGCTCGGGCAGAATTGTGGTCTGGTGGCTGGGATCTCAACCGACCCCTTCGGCAGTTTTCTGGAACAGACGCTGCGGGACAACGCTGTCGACACAAGCACGCTGATCCGCTCCGACCGTCCGACCACACTGGCCTTCGTGCATCTGCAAAATGGCGATGCCTCCTACAGCTTCTATGACCAGGCCTCGGCAGGCCGAAAGCTACAGGTCGCGGATCTGCCTGATCTGCCTGTCCCCCCCACCGCCATGTTGATGGGGGGGATCAGCCTGGCTTCTGACCCTTGCGGGGCCACGTGGGAAGCCCTTGCCGGTCGGAGCGCCGGAAACACGGTCCTGATGCTCGATCCAAATATCCGCTCCGCTCTCATCACCGACCCGCCCCGGATGCGCGCGCGATTGGAGCGGATGCTTGCACTGGCCGACATCGTCAAGGTCTCCGAAGAGGATCTGGATTGGCTGGCCCCGGGTGATCCTGAACAATGGATCACCGAAACCGCTCGGCAATCCCTGCTGTTGGTTTCTCGGGGGGAACGTGGGGCCAGCGCCTATACCCCCAAAGGCCTCGTGGTCGAGGCTGCTGCGCCTGAGTCTCGGGTCGTTGATACTGTGGCGGCAGGGGATACGTTCAACGCGGCCTTCCTGACCTGGCTTTCGGAAAATGGACTGCTTGAGAGACCCTCCTTTCAGGATCTGACGACTATCCAGCTGGAGCGCGCCCTGAGCTTTGCCTGTTCTGTAGCGAGCTTGTCTGTTGAGCGTCGTGGGGCAAATCCACCGTGGCGAGGTGAACTGCTCTGACAGACAGGGATTTTTCACAGCTGAGGCTGAGTCGCGGTTCGGGGATTGGAATCGCTGCGAATGGCGGATTTGGTAGAACGTATTGGGCTTTCCACGATATGTTGATGTTGCGGGGCGC
>JALEGX010000128.1 GCA_022763485.1 Paracoccaceae bacterium
AGCGTGGTTGATGGTGGCCGGATAGCTGACGTCATAGTCCAGCGTTGCCTCCACCCCATAGGCGATGGCCTGTCCGCGAACGATCTCTTCCATCCGTTCCATCACCATCTTCTGCACATTGGTGTCAAAGGTGCGCACGGTGCCGTTGATGTAGGCGGTGTCGGGGATCACGTTGTTGACGGTACCGGTGTGGATCTGCGTGACCGAGACGACCAGCTGATCCAGCGCATAATGGTTGCGGCTGACGATGGTCTGCACCGCCATGGCGATGCCACAGGCGGCCATCACCGGGTCCTTGGTCTCATGCGGCATCGCGCCGTGACCACCACGCCCCTGAATGTTGATGGTGAACGTGTCCACCGCCGCCATAAGCGGTCCGGGAGAGGTCACGAACTCCCCCACTTCACCGCCTGGCATATTGTGGATGCCATAGACCTGGCTGATGTCGAAGCGGTCCATGATGCCTTCCTGCACCATGACGCCCGCGCCGCCGCCTTCTTCTTCGGCCGGTTGAAAGATCAGCGCGACCCGCCCCGCGAAATTGCGCGTTTCTGCCAGATAGCGCGCCGCCCCCAGCAACATCGTTGTATGCCCATCGTGGCCACAGGCGTGCATCTGCCCCGGATGGGTCGACGCATGGTCAACCCCGGTTTCTTCGGTGATGGGCAGCGCATCCATATCGGCGCGCAGGCCGATGGTCGGGCCATCCCCCTGCCCGTTGATGATCGCCACCATCCCGGAGGTCGCAATCCCCTCATGCAGCTCATCCACCCCGATCTCCCGCAGCCGCTCGGCCACATAGGCCGAGGTCTTGGGCAGGTCGAACTCCAGCTCGGGGATCTGGTGCAAATGCCGCCTCCAGGTCTTCATGTCTTCGGCGAAATCGGCGATACGGTTGATGACCGGCATAAGCTGGACTCCTGGGGCTGACTCGGGATTGATGCATCTGACACCCAAAAAAAGGCGTCCGCAATGGTTGAAACTCCGCTGATCCACGATCGTACCGCCGGAATTGAACGGCTGCTGGAAATCATGCGCCGTCTGCGGGACCCGGAAACCGGATGCCCCTGGGATGTTGAGCAGGATTTCGGCACTATCGCCCCCTACACGATCGAAGAAGCCTATGAGGTGGCGGATGCGATCGAACGTCAGGACTGGGATGAGCTGAAGGGCGAACTGGGCGATCTGTTGTTCCAGTCAGTGTTCCACGCCCAGATGGCCGAAGAAGCGGGTCATTTCACCTTTCAGGACGTGGTCACCATCATGTCCGACAAGATGGTCTCCAGACATCCGCATGTATTCGGAGATGAATCGCGGGACAAATCGGCCGAACAGCAGACCCGCGATTGGGAAACCATCAAGGCCGCTGAACGTGCAGGCAAGGCCCAACAGGGTACGCTGGACGGCGTTGCCGTTGGCCTGCCCGCCCTGCTGCGGGCCTACAAGCTGCAAAAACGCGCCGCGCGGGTCGGCTTTGACTGGCCTGATGCCAGCCATGTGATCGACAAGATCGCCGAGGAATCCGCCGAACTGGTCGAAGCGCGCGACAGCCTGCCCCAGGACGCGATCGAGGAAGAATTTGGCGATCTGCTGTTTGTCATGGCCAACCTGGGCCGGCATCTGGGCATTGAGCCCGAAGCCGCGCTGCGCCGGGCCAATGCCAAGTTCATCCGCCGCTTCGAAGGGGTGGAGGCGCGCCTGGCCGAACGGGGCAAGTCCCCGTCAGACAGTGATCTGGCGGAAATGGATGCGCTTTGGGACGCGGTGAAGGCCGACGAACGCCGCTGATCCGCGCAGATCTGACCGACGCACCGGCAGGCCCGAAGGCGCTGGACTTTGGACCACCGGACCGTCAGTGTCACCAGACAGCCAAGGAAAGGGTAACGGATGTCCCCCCGCAAAATCATCATTGATACGGACCCCGGCCAGGATGACGCGGTGGCGATCCTGCTGGCGCTGGCCAGCCCCGATGAGCTGGAGGTGCTGGGCATCACCGCCGTGGCCGGGAACGTGCCGCTGCCGCTGACCGCCCGCAATGCGCGCATCGTTTGTGAGCTGGCCGGACGCACCGATGTGCCGATCTATGCCGGTTGCGACGCGCCCCTGTCCCGCCCGCTGGTGACTGCGGAACATGTGCATGGCAAGACCGGTCTGGACGGCCCAGTGCTGCCTGACCCCACCATGCCGCTGGCCGAAGGACATGCGGTGGATTTCATCATCAACACCCTGCGGCGCGAACCCGCTGGCAGCGTGACGCTCTGCCCGTTGGGGCCGTTGACCAATATCGCCACGGCCTTTCAACGCGCGCCCGACATCGTGGAGCGGGTGCAGCAGATCGTGCTGATGGGCGGGGCCTATTTCGAGGTGGGCAACATCACGCCAGCAGCCGAATTCAACATTTACGTTGACCCAGAAGCTGCTGAAATCGTGATGAAATCCGGCGTTGACACCGTGATCATGCCGTTGGATGTCACCCACAAGGTTCTGGTCACCAAACCCCGCAATGACGCCTTCCGGGCGCTTGGCACCCCGGTGGGCAAAGCGGTTGCTGAGATGACCGATTTCTTTGAACGTTTCGACCGTGAGAAATATGGCTCGGACGGCGCGCCGCTGCATGACCCCTGTGTCACCGCCTATCTGCTTCAACCGGAGCTGTTCGAAGGCCGTCACATCAATGTAGAGATCGAAACCGCATCAGAGCTGACGCTGGGCATGACCGTGGCCGACTGGTGGCGGGTGACCGACCGGCCCGCCAATGCGCTTTTCATCGGATCCGTGGATGCGGATGGGTTCTTTGATCTGCTGACCGAGCGCCTGGCCCGGCTATGAGCTTTCTGTCCGCCCCTGACCCAAGCTGGCCCAGCCTTGCCCAGGCCGAGGCCGACCGGTGGCGGGGCGCGTCGCTGAGCGGTCTGGTGGCCATCCACCACATCGGATCCACCGCGGTCACCGGGTTGCCCGCAAAACCGGTGATCGACCTGCTGCCGGTCTTTGACACCCCGCAGCAGATGGACGCCAGCCGCCCGGCGCTTGAGGCTCTGGGCTATGAATGGCTGGGGGAATTCGGTCTGCCCGGACGGCGCTATGTGCGGCTGGATGACCCGCAAACCGGGGTCCGTCGCGTTCAGGCCCATTGCTATGTGTCAGGTTCGACAGAGATCGACCGCCACCTGGCCTTTCGTGATGCGCTGTTGGTGAACCCGACACTGCGCGCCGGCTATAGTGCGATCAAGGCCCATTGCGCGGCCCGCCACCCGGATGGTGGTGCCGACTACGGCCGGTGCAAATCCGGCTGGATCGACCGCGTGGAACGCAAAGCACTGGAGGCGCGGACATGAGCGCAGCGCTGCATCTGGCAGGACCCGAGGATCTGGACAAGCTGATGACCCTTGTCGCCGCCTTCCATGCCGAGGACGGGATCGACAGTGACGCAGACAGCCGACAGGCCGGGATCGCCCCGCTGCTGACGGGCAGCCCTTATGGCGCGGTCTATCTGATCGGTCCCACCCGCGCGCCGGTGGGCTACGTGGTGGTCACCTTCGGCTGGTCGGTGGAATTCGGCGGCATGGACGGCTTTGTCGATGAGCTCTACATCCGCCCGCCCGTGCGGGGGCGCGGCATCGCCAGCCAGGTGCTGTCGGATCTGCCCAACGCGCTGGCCGAGGCCGGTGTGAAGGCCCTGCATCTGGAGGTCGACCGTGAAAACGAGGCCGCGCAGCGCCTCTATGGCCGCAGCCGCTTCAGGATGCGCGACCGCTATGTGCTGATGACCCGGCTGCTCTGAGCGGTAGCGTCCACCTGGCCTACAGCCTGACGTAATCGCGGAAAGTGGCCGCCTCCCCGCGTTTGATGCCCTGCGCATCGACCAGGGGCCAGATGATCGCATTGCGGATCTCAAACCGTTTGCCCGTGGCGCTGATGCGGATCCCGGCGTAGTTTTCGATGAAGCCCTTGTCGCGCATCTGGGCAAACATCGCGTCCCGCTGGCCGCGCTCTGCCGGTTCCGCCGTCAGTCGCGACGGCATGGCGGTCAGCTGCTCCCAACCCATTTCCCACAGCTGCTGCGCCGCAAGGTTGCCATAGGTCAGAACCGGATCGTCGGCGGTGTTGTGGGACAGCACCGGGAACGGCGCGTGATACAGCGCCTCTGCGGTTGCGGGCTCCACCAAAGGCCGGGCCAGGAGCCGGGAAAAGCTGGTCATCATAAGCGCCGCGTGGTCGGCAAGATAATCGGTCTGGGTCGTGGGTTCGCAAAAGGCTGTCATGGCTTTCCTCTACGGCGCGAGCCAGGGATGTTCCAGCCGATTTTGCGCTTGATCCCAAACCCTTCAAAAGCTGCCACAACACTCAGGTTGACGATGACGCCCAAAGCTGAGGCCAGTGAGAAACTCTGCTCGAAACCAAGGCCGAACAGCGCCTCGGCAGCGTGAATGAAATAGCGCGCGGTTGAGACGCTGAGCCCGATGGCAAAGGCCAGACGCATCAGCCGATGATGGGTTTTCATCTCCCGCTGCCGGATCTTCAGAACCGCCAGGATCATCGCCCCGCTCATCCCTGCGCAGAGCACCCAGGTCACCACCTGTGTCAGAAGCCCCCCAAGGGCGGGAAAGACCAGCACCATATGCATGACCCCGACACTGGACAACAGACCGGTGCCAACAAACACATAGCCAATCCCGCGATGCAGCCGCCGAAATCTGCGCACTCCGGGGTGAAACTGCACGGGTCCGATCAGAAAGAAGATCAGCCCCGGCAACAGATGCAAAGCACTGCTGACGGGATGATCGGCATAGCGTTGATCCACATAATTCAACGCCCCGTGCTGCTGCGTCAGAAACCACAGCTTGTGCAGGCTGTCCCGCAGCACCGGCCAGCACAAAGCATAAAGGAGTACCACTGTCAGATTGGCACGCAGACCGCTCATGGCGCTTTCACTTCCAGAGGGGAGGACAAAAAAGGGTGGGTCAAAAACCCACCCTTTTCAATATCGTATCGTCAGCAGATCACTTCAGGATCGAGCGGCCCGCGTATTCGGCGGTCTCACCCAGGGCTTCCTCGATGCGGATCAGCTGGTTGTACTTGGCGAGCCGGTCCGAACGGGCCAGCGAACCGGTCTTGATCTGACCACAGTTGGTCGCCACGGCCAGGTCGGCGATGGTGGCGTCCTCGGTTTCACCCGAGCGGTGCGACATGACGTTGGTGTAACGCGCACGATGTGCCATATCGACAGCCTTCAGCGTCTCGGTCAGCGAGCCAATCTGGTTCACTTTGACCAGCATCGAGTTCGCAACACCACGCGAAATACCGTCGGCCAGACGCGCCGGGTTGGTCACGAACAGGTCGTCGCCCACCAGCTGCACGTTGTTGCCGATCTTGTCGGTCAGCAGCTTCCAGCCGTCCCAGTCGTCTTCGGACATGCCGTCCTCGATCGAGATGATCGGGTAGTCGGCAACCAGCGCGGCCAGGTAGTCGGCATTCTCTTCCGAGGTCAGGCTCTTGCCTTCGCCGGCCAGCACGTATTTGCCGTCCTTGTAGTATTCGGTCGCGGCGCAATCCAGCGCCAGATAGATTTCCTCACCCGGCTTGTAGCCCGCTTTTTCGATCGACTTCAGGATGAAGTCCAGCGCTTCGCGCGAGGAGCCGATGTTGGGGGCAAAGCCGCCCTCGTCCCCGATGCCGGTGCTCAGGCCCGCGGCCGACAGCTCTTTTTTCAGCGTGTGGAACACTTCGGACCCCATGCGAACGGCGTCGCGGATGTTGCCCGCGCTGACCGGCATGATCATGAATTCCTGAATGTCGATCGGGTTGTCGGCGTGCTCACCGCCGTTGATGATGTTCATCATCGGAACCGGCAGCACACGGGCCGAGGCGCCGCCCACATAGCGGTACAGCGGCTGCGTGGTGAAATCGGCTGCGGCCTTGGCAACGGCCATGGACACGCCCAGGATCGCGTTGGCGCCCAGGCGACCCTTGTTCTCGGTGCCGTCCAGCTCGATCATCGCGCTGTCGATGGCAACCTGCTCGGTGGCGTCAAAGCCGACCAGCTCTTCGGCGATTTCGCCATTCACGGCAGCGACGGCTTCCAGCACGCCCTTGCCCATGTAGCGGTCCTTGTCGCCGTCGCGCTTTTCCACCGCCTCATAGGCGCCGGTGGAGGCCCCCGAAGGCACGGCAGCGCGTCCCATGGTGCCGTCTTCCAGGATCACGTCGACCTCGACGGTCGGGTTGCCCCGGCTGTCCAGAATCTCGCGGGCGTGAATGTCGATAATGGTGCTCATCGGTCAGTCCCTGATTATGCAATCTGTTGGCCGCGTCATAACAGCCGCTGGAAAAATGTAAACGGCAATCGTTATCGCTAACACACGCAAAACCGGCACTTTAGGGCTAACATCGCGGTGTTTGCGCCAACATGATGAAAGAAATTTGGAACTTGAGGCGTCAGGCCGCAGCCATGGCTTCGCGTCGGGCGATCCGACGCTCGCGCAGAAAGGTGTACAGGCCCGACCCGATGATCAGCGTCGCCCCCGCCAGCGTCGGCAGATCGGGACGTTCGCCGAACATGACCATGCCGACCAGGATGGAAAACAGCAGTCGCGTATAGCGGAACGGGGTAATGGCCGAGGCATCCCCGATCCGGGTCGCCGCAACAATGCCGTAGTACCCCAACACGCCGAAGACCACGCCCCCCGCCATCATCGCCCATTCGGACCCGACCAGCGGCTGCGGCGCGCCCGGTGTCAGCAGCAGCAGCAACGCCCCCGACAGGATCAGCGACACGAAGGCCTGAAAGCTGACGACGG
This sequence comes from Paracoccaceae bacterium, assembly GCA_022763485.1. GTDB lineage: Bacteria > Pseudomonadota > Alphaproteobacteria > Rhodobacterales > Rhodobacteraceae > Aliisedimentitalea. Next base: position 6,801 of record JALEGX010000128.1, read on the forward strand.
TCGAGGCCACCGCGCTGTCGATCACCCGCGTCAGCAGGTCCCGCGCAGCGACAGCCAGAACCGCCACCAGCACCAGCAGTGCCGAAGGTTCAAACCCGGCCAGCCCCGGCCGGATGATCAGCAGGACACCTGCAAAGCCTACAAAAATCGCGCTCCAGCGCCGCCAGCCCACCTGCTCCCCCAGAAACAGAGCCGCGCCCATGGTGATGGCCAGCGGTGTGGCCTGAAACACCGCCGCCACGGTGGAGATATCAACCAGCGACAGCGCCGAGGCAAAGGCCATCGCGGCCACGGCTTCGGTGCCGGCCCGCAACATCGGCAACAGTTGCCATGCGCGCGGATCCAGCAGGCTGTGCCCCTGCAGCTTGGCCAGCAGCGCAAAGACCGCGCCGCTGCCGATACCCAGCAGGATCAGGATCTGCCCCACGGGCAGGCTCCCCGACAGGCGCTTGATGAACATGTCTTCCAGCGTGAACCCCGCCATGGCGAAGATCACCAGCAAAATTCCGTTCAGGTTGTTCATCGATGCGTCTCCAACAGGAACCGGGGCCGGTTTCCAGCCAAAACAAAGTCCAACCCACGCAGCAAAAGACCATTCGGATCACGTCCGCAAGAAAATTCCCCGGCGTCATCATGAATAGACGTGAAGCCCTGCATCAGCAGGCGTGATGTGTCAGGATTTCTCCAGCGGCACGCCGTAGAGTTCCAGCTTGTGGCCTTTCAGCTTGAAGCCCAGCTTGGCGGCGATCTTTTCCTGCAGCGCCTCGATTTCCGGGTCGCAGAATTCGATCACTTCACCGGTGCTCAGATCTATCAGGTGATCGTGGTGATCGCGGTCGGCGTCCTCATAACGGGCCCGTCCGTCACCGAACTCCAGCCGCTCCAGAATCCCCGCCTCTTCGAACAGCTTGACCGTCCGATAGACGGTGGCGATCGAGATCCCCTCGTCCATGGCGCTGGCGCGCGCATAGAGCTCTTCCACATCCGGGTGATCGGCGCTGTCCTGCAGCACCCGCGCAATAACGCGCCGCTGGCCGGTCATGCGCAGGCCCTTGGCCTCGCATCGAGCAATGATCGTATCCGTCATGGATCTTCCCCGGTTTTGTGTTTGGCTTCCGGTTTTAGCCAATGTTGCAACACAGGGGAACCGGGTTTTCGGCTTGACATGTGGCTTGTCCACAGCCATTTGCGCCTCAGGCATTCGTCCCTGCCGCGTGAGCAGTGGCGCCGACGTCAAATCCGTCCCGGAAGCCCGCTTCCGCCTGCGCCAAGTGACATGCCAGCTGTTCCCAAAATCACGCGTGGGGCAAAACCGGACACGGATCGGATGACATACGGTCATTCGAAAGCGTTGGTCCGTCCCCCCGGTCGCTAATTGAGCGACCGCTACGCCCGTGCGCATCGCGCGGGTTTGAAAGGAACGAATGTGACTGAGTTCACGATGATGGAACTGCCCAAGTCCTTGCTGGCGCGGGTCGAGGAAATGGGATTCTCTGAACCCACACCGATTCAGGCGCGCGCCATTCCGCATGCGCTGAACGGGCGTGACGTGATGGGCCTGGCCCAGACCGGCACCGGCAAGACCGCCGCCTTTGGGCTGCCGCTGGTGGCACAGATGCTGGAATACGGCCGCAAACCTGCCGCCGGAACCGTGCGCGGGCTGGTGCTGGCCCCCACCCGCGAGCTGGCCAACCAGATCACCGAAACCCTGCGTGCGCTGACCGACAACACGCCGCTGAAGGTCGGGCTGATCGTCGGCGGTGTCTCCATCAATCCGCAAATCTCCCGACTGGCGCGGGGCACCGACATCGTGGTGGCAACGCCCGGCCGTCTGATCGACATTCTGGACCGCAAGGCGCTGGACCTGGGGTCCTGTGATTTCCTGGTGCTGGACGAAGCCGACCAGATGCTGGACCTCGGCTTTATCCATGCGCTGCGCAAGATCGCGCCCCTGCTGCCCAGCGAACGGCAGACCATGTTGTTTTCGGCCACCATGTCGAAACAGATGAACGAGATTGCCCAAAGCTATCTCAGCAACCCGGTCCGGATCGAAGTTTCGCCCCCGGGCAAGGCGGCCGACAAGATCGACCAAGTGGTGCATTTCATCGCCAAAGCGGAAAAGATCAATCTGCTGCTGGAGCTGCTGGACACCCACCGCGACGAACGGGCGCTGGTCTTCGGGCGCACCAAATGGGGGATGGAGAAGCTGTCCAAGACGCTGCAAGGCAAGGGCTTCGCCACCGCGTCGATCCACGGCAACAAAAGCCAGGGTCAGCGGGAACGGGCGCTGAAGGCCTTCAAGGATGGTGAGATCAAGGTGCTGGTCGCCACTGATGTCGCCGCACGCGGTCTGGACATTCCCGACGTGAAACACGTTTACAACTTTGAGCTGCCCAATGTGCCGGACGCCTATGTCCACCGGATCGGACGTACTGCGCGGGCGGGCAAGGACGGTCAGGCCATCGCTTTCTGTGCGCCGGATGAAATGGATGATCTGAAGGCGATCCAGAAGGTGATGAAGATCAGCATCCCTGTTGCGTCGGGTCGCCCATGGGAAGCCATGCCCGATCCGTCCGAGGCTGGCAGACCCGGTGGCCGTGGCCCCGGCAAGGGCCCGGGCCGCAGACCAGGTGGCAACCGCAACCGGCGCCCGCAGGGCAAACCGGGTGGCGGCGGTGCGGCCAAGGGCGGTGGAAACCGCCGTGGCGGACGCGGTCGCAAAGGCGGTGCCGCCGCGACGTAAAATTCAGCGACCTGCGCCCGGGACCTTGACCACCCGCCGTGTTCGGGGTCCTGTGGCCGCATGGAAGAGAAACGCGCAATCGACGGGGTCGGAGCGGCGGCCCTGATCGGCTTTGCCACGCTTCTTGCCTTCAATCAGGTGGTGATCAAGGTCACCGCAGACGGGTTCAACCCGGTGTTTCAGGCGGGTGTCCGCTCTGTGCTGGGGCTTGGGGTGCTTGTCCTGTGGTGGCTGATCCGTCGTCCGAACCTGGGCCCGAACTCTCGGGCCATCGCCTTTTGGGCGTCATAACCGGGCTTCTTTTTGCCTTCGAATTCATATGCTTGTTCCTGGCCCTTGATGTGACCACCGTGTCCCGTGCCTCGATCCTGTTTTACTCTATGCCGGTCTGGCTGGCGCTGGTGGCGCATTTCCTGCTGCCGGGTGAGCGGCTCACCGGGCCACGGATCGTTGGTCTTGCGTTGGCGATGGGCGGTGTTGGCCTGGCCATGCTCGACCGGTCCGGCGGCGAGGCCAGCCTGCTGGGCGATGCGCTGGCGCTGACCGCCACGCTGGGCTGGGCCGCCATCGCGCTCTGTCTGCGGCTGAGCCCACTGTCAAGCATCCCGCCGATCACCCAGCTGATCTGGCAGCTTGCCATCTCGGGCCCGATCATCCTGATGGTTGCGCCGCTCTTTGGCCCGGCCACGCGGAACGTGGAACCCTGGCACTATGGGTCGCTGGCGTTTCAGGCCATCGCCGTTGCCAGCCTGGGCTATCTGGCCTGGTTCCAGTTGCTCAAGATCTACCGCGCAAGCGCGGTGGCCTCCTTCAGCTTCCTGTCCCCGGTTCTGGCCGTGGTCATGGGGTGGGCGCTTTTGGATGAGCGGATCGGCTTTCAGGTCTGGGTCGCGCTGGCGCTGGTCGCCGCCGGGGTGTTCCTGATCAACCGCCGCTGAGGCGCGCCGCCTCAGGTCCCACAGAAGGTGGCCTGCACTTCCTCATCCGGGGTTGGCGGGCGTTGCAGATCCGCGTTCTCGGGCTGATCCTCATAGGGTCTGGACAGCGCCGCATTCAACCTGTCAAACAGGCTGTAATCCCCTGAAACGGCAGCGGAAATCATCTCTTCCACGCGGTGGTTGCGCGGTATGAAGGCGGGGTTGCTCGCGCGTTGCAGCGCCACCGGATCCGGTTCGCCCTCCATCCGCCGTTGCCTGCCCTCTGCCCAGCTGTCATAGGCGGCAGGGTCAACAAACTGATCCCGTGCCGTGCCATCGGACAAAGCGCGGAATGTGTTGGTGAAATCGCACTGATTCTGCGCCATCCGGGCCAGAAGATCGGTCACCAGCTCCAGATCGCCCTCCTGCACAGAGCTCAGTCCCAGCTTGGCCCGGAACCGGTTCAGCCAATTGGCCTGCGTCAGATCCGGCATCGCGTGCACGATCTCTGTCGCCTCTTCGACTCCGGCCTGCGGATCATCCAGCTGCTGGATCAGCGCCGTTGCCAGCTGGGCCAGATTCCAGACCGCAATGTCGGGCTGATTGGCATAGGCATAGCGCCCGGCCCGGTCGATCGAGCTGTAGACCGTGTGCGGATGATAGACGTCCATGAAGGCGCAGGGCCCATAATCGATCGTTTCCCCGGAGATCGAGGAATTGTCCGTGTTCATCACCCCGTGGATGAAGCCCACCGCCATCCAGTCGGCGATCAGGCGGCTTTGCGCGTCGCGCACCGCGCGCAGCAGGCCCATTGGCCCGTCTGCATCGGGGTAATGGCGCTGAATGGCATAGTCGGTCAGCTTGCGCAGGTTGGCGATCTGCCCCCGCGCGGCAAAGACCTGAAACGTGCCAACCCGCAGGTGGCTTTGTGCCACGCGGGTCAGCACCGCACCGGGCTGCGCCCCTTCGCGCCAGACCGTTTCCCCGGTTTCCACCGCAGCCAGCGCCCGAGTGGTGGGAATACCCAAAGCGTGCATAGCCTCGGACACGACGTATTCGCGCAACACCGGGCCCAGCCAGGCCCGGCCGTCACCCCGGCGGGAAAACGGCGTCTGCCCCGATCCCTTCAACTGGATGTCGCGGCGCACGCCGTCCTGGCCCACCGTCTCGCCCAGCAGGATCGCACGCCCGTCCCCCAGCTGGGGATTGAAGCTGCCGAACTGATGCCCGGCGTAAAGCTGCGCCAGTGGGGTTGCTCCCTCGGGCACGTCGTTTCCGGCAAAGACCTGCGTCAGCTCTTCGGCCTCTCCCGGCCTGATCCCCAGCACCTGTGCCAGAGTGTCATTGAACACCACCAGGCGGGGCGCTTTTACGGGCTGCGGCGCTTGCCGTGCATAGAAGTCGGTGGGCAAGCGGGCGAAACTGTTGTCGAAGGGGATATGCAGGCTCATGGGCCGAACATATGCCGCAAATGCAGAATTGCCATAGGCAATGCGGGCCGAATCCGGCTAGGCACCCGATATGACCATGACAGCCGAAGACATCATTCAGACCCTTGAGCTCCAGCGTCACCCCGAAGGCGGCTGGTATCGTGAAACCTGGCGCGCCGAAAATGACGGCCGCCCCACCGGCACCTGCATCTATTTCCTGCTGGGTGCCGGCGAAAGCAGCCACTGGCACAAGGTCGACGCGACCGAGATCTGGCTCTACCACGCAGGCGCCCCCTTGACCCTGTCGCTCAGCGCCACCGATGAGGGCCCGGCGACCGAGCACCTGCTGTCCCCCGACCTGACCCAAGGCCGCCCGCAGATCCTTGTGCCGACCGGACACTGGCAGGCCGCGCGCAGCACCGGTGACTGGACGCTGGTCAGCTGCACGGTTTCACCCGGTTTCGACTTTGCCGGTTTCGTGCTGGCCGATCCGGGGTTCGACATCCCCCGCGCCTGATCAGTCCGTCAGTACCCGGAACACACCTGTCGGCCCTTCTTGCCGCGAATCGCATACTGGACAATATTGTCCAGTATGTCTGACACACTTGACCATATGGCGCTGATCAAGGCGCTTCCCGCTGAAACCAAGGCCGCCCTGACCCGGCGGTCGAACGCCGCCGGGCTACGGCACCTGGCGCTCTATCTAGGTGCGATTGCGCTCTGCATGTTGGGAATTGCGGTCAAAGTGCCCCTGTGGCCGGTGCTGATGCTGCCGCTTGGCATTCTTCTGGTCTTTCTCTTCACCCTCAGCCACGAATGCACCCACAAGACCCCGTTCCGGACGGCCTGGCTGAATGACCTCATAGGTCACCTCTGTGCCGTGGTGATTGCCCTGCCCTTCATCTGGTTTCGGTACTTCCATCTGGCGCATCACAAGTGGACCAACGACCCCGAACGCGATCCCGAGCTGGAGCATGGTCCCCGCCCCGATACGCTCGGCCGATGGCTGCTCTATCTCAGCGGCTGGGGCTATTGGCGCGGTATGATCTGGACGCTCTGGCTGAACGCTTCGGGCCGGATCACCGCCGACTACCTGCCGCCGCGCCGTCACCGCGCCATGCGGATTGAAGCGCGCCTGCTGCTGGCGGTCTATGCGCTGGCCGGGCTCAGCCTTTTCTGGTCGCCGCTGCTGCTCTGGCTCTGGCTGGTTCCGGTGCTGCTGGGGCAGCCGTTTCTGCGCGCCTACCTGCTGGCCGAACACGGGCTCTGTCCGCCGGTTGCCAATATGCTGGAGAACTCCCGCACCACCTTCACCAACCGGATCGTGCGCTTTCTGGCCTGGAACATGCCCTATCACGCCGAACATCACGCTTTTCCCAACGTGCCCTTTCATCAACTGGCGGCCTTTCACGCCCTCACCCGGGCGCATCTGCGCGCAACCTCGCATGGATACAGCGCCTTCACCGCCGACTATGTCCGGCACCTGAACCAACCCTGATCTGGCGCCCGCAGAGCGGTATCTGCGCTGCCGCGCCGCCCCCCCCCCGGGCGGCCGGCGCCCGGCCCAACCAATGAAGGGTGAATTTTCAATTCATCCTGAATGGGCGGGAGCACCGCCGCCACTATTAATCCATCGCTTCGGGAATGCTCAGGATGCCACCGCCGACACAGGCGCTGACACCGGTGGTCCCCGGGGCCGAGGTCGGCAAGCCCCGCGCCACGCGCACCGCCAGATAGGCAAAGGCCTGCGCCTCCAGCATATCACCGTCCAGCCCGGCCTCTTCCACCGCGGCGACAGGGCAATCCAGCGACACCTCCAGCATCTGCATCAGCACCGGGTTGTGCCGCCCGCCGCCGGTGACCAGAACCCGCGCGGGCGGTTCGGGGCAATGCTCCATCCCCTGGGCCACACCGGCGGCACACATGGCGGTCAGCGTCGCGGCAGCATCGGCATCTTCCAGCTCGCGCACCAGCTCGATCATTTCCGAAAAATCATTCCGATCCAAAGACTTCGGCGGCATTCTTGAGAAATAGGGCTCGGCCAGAAACAGCTCCAGCGCGCCGGTTTCCACGGTCCCGTTCAACGCCACCGCACCACCTTCATCCATCGGCTTGCCCAAACGCGCCTGCATCAGGTCATTGACCGGCGCATTGGCGGGACCGGTGTCAAAGGCCAGCAGCGCGCCCGGGTCCTCGGGATGGTCAAACCGGGGATCCACATAGGTCAGATTGGCCACCCCCCCAAGGTTCAGAAACACCAGCGGGCGCGTGGCCCCGATCCACTTGGCACATGCAAAATGGAAAAACGGCGCCAGCGGTGCGCCTTCCCCGCCCATTGTGACATCATCGGTGCGGAAGTCCCAGACCACAGGGCGGCCCAGCTCTTCGGCCAGCAGCGCGCCGTCCCCGGCCTGTAGCGTGCCCTGCGCCCGCGGCGCATGGGCCAGGGTCTGGCCGTGAAACCCGAACAGCTCGGCGGTTTCAAAGCCCCGCAGAACCTCGACATGGGCGGCTTCGACAAGGCGGGCCACCGCAACCACCGGATCGCCCGACCACTGACCCAGCCCGGCGCGCAGCACCGCGCGTTCCGCGTCCGTATAGGCGCGATAGGCGGTCTGGCCGAAGCCCGAGATCCGGTGCCCGTCGGTGTCCACCAGCGCCGCATCGACCCCGTCCAAAGAGGTGCCGCTCATCGCGCCCACCGCCCGCACCACACCGCTTTTCCCGATAATTCTGCTCATCTGCCGCTTCCTGTTCGCCCGTCCGGATCGTCCCATCCGTTGCCCGCAACTATACTGCGCCGATTTTGCCACGAAAACTGGTTCCAACCCGACGAAATGCGATTTATACCCCAGCACGCAATTCCAATGCCGAGGCACACCATGACATATCATCCCAAGTCGGATTTCATCGCAGTCATGATGGAGCGGGGTTTCCTCGCCGACTGTACCGATTATCAAGGGCTGGACGAAGCCCTGATCAGCGGTGTGCGCCCGGCCTATATCGGCTTTGACGCGACCGCCAAGTCGCTGCATGTCGGATCGCTGATCCAGATCATGATGCTGCGCTGGTTCCAGAAGACCGGCCACCAGCCGATCACCCTGATGGGCGGCGGCACCACCAAGGTGGGCGACCCCTCCTTCCGCGCGGATGAACGCCCGCTGCTGGACGAGGCCGCGATCAACGCCAATATCGCCGGCATCAAGAAAGTGTTCGCCGCTTATATCGACTATGACACCGACGCGCCGAACAAGGCGCTGATGCTCAACAACGCTGAATGGCTGGACGGGCTAAACTACCTGGAGTTCCTGCGCGACATCGGGCGGCACTTCTCGGTCAACCGGATGCTGGCGTTTGAATCGGTGAAATCGCGTCTGGACCGCGAACAGTCGCTCAGCTTCCTGGAGTTCAACTACATGATCCTCCAGGCCTATGACTTCCTGGAGCTGAACCGCCGCTATGGCTGTGTGCTGCAGATGGGCGGCAGCGACCAATGGGGCAATATCGTCAACGGGATCGACCTGACCCGCCGGGTTCTGGACAATGAAATCTATGGGCTGACCTCGCCGCTGTTGACCACCAGCGACGGCAAGAAGATGGGCAAGTCGCAGGATGGCGCAGTCTGGTTGAACGCCGACATGCGCTCGCCCTATGAGTTCTGGCAGTTCTGGCGCAACACCACCGACGCAGATGTCGGCCGCTTCCTGAAGCTCTATACCGAGCTGCCGGTGGACGAATGCGAGCGTCTGGGCGCGCTGGCCGGGTCCGAGGTGAACGCGGCCAAGATCATTCTGGCCAACGAAGTGACCACGCTCTGCCACGGGGCCGAGGCCGCTGCCGCCGCCGAAGCCACGGCACGCGAAGTGTTCGAAAAAGGCGGTGTGGGCGCTGATCTGCCGACCCTGACGCTGAGCGCGGATGAGCTGGGCGACGGCATTTCGATCGTGCAACTGATCGTGAAAACCGGTCTGGCGAAATCCGGCAAGGAGGCCAAGCGCCTGATCGCCGAGAATGGCGCCAAGATCGATGACCAGCCGCTGACCGATGCCGGTCTGATGATCGACGCGGGCGCTTTGTCGTCCCCGATCAAGCTGAGCGCGGGCAAGAAGCGCCACGCGCTGGTGCAGATCGGCTGAGCCCCGGCCTTATCCTGATCCAGATGAACGGCCCTTCCCCCACGGGAGGGCCGTTTTTCTGTGCGCCGGCTTCTTAGCCAGGGATTTCCACCCGGATCCGGCTGACACGTCCATTGATGCCAAAGACCGTCACGGCGATCAGTGCATTCTGCCGTTCAATGATCCGCGCAGTACCGGGATAGATCTGCAGCTTGGGCCCCATTGCCCGGCGCTGATCGGGAGAGGAAAACCAAGGGTCATACTGGTCATCCGCATGACGGATGCCAAACCGGTGAAAATTGGCCCGGTCCTGCTGGACGATGGCCCGCGCGTCGCTCAGCGGGACGCCGCGTGAATTCATCCGATCCTGCGGCCCCAGAAGCGCCATGTAGTACCCCAGAACCTGTTCCTGGGCCTGTGCCGGACCGGCCACGCTGATCGTGCCCAGCAACACGGCCAGCGAGAAACTCAAAACTTTCATCATCGAAACGAAACCCTGATTTTGTGAAGGTCATAAACGCAGTGTACAGGGGACTTGTGCTCTGCCCCCTTGCGTCCAGCATGCCCCAGGACCGGTTTTGCCTCAAATCAAAAACCGCGCTCCCGACCCCCACAATCGGAACCTGACGCATATCCCGGCACGCGCGGCAATTGGTCCCCGGCGTCCAACGTGACGACACGGCTGGACAGGTGGGGGGCTGATCCTTTATTTGAACATATGTTCATTAATTCGGGAGAGGAGACCCCAATGCAATTGTCGACCACCGCCGCAGTGATCACCGGCGGCGCCTCGGGCCTGGGGGAAGCCACTGCCCGCCATTTCGCCGCCAACGGCGCCCAAGTCACCATTCTGGACCGCGATGCCGAGCGGGGCCAGATGGTTGCCGCTGAAATCGGTGGCCACTACGCTCAGACCGATGTGACCGATGAGGCATCGGTTGCCGCTGCAATCGCGCTGGCGACCGAGAAGATGGGCAAGATCACCGCCTGTGTGAACTGCGCCGGCATCGCCTATGGCATCAAGACCGTGGGCAAAGACGGCCCGCATCCGCTGGACGCGTTCCAGCGCACCATCGACATCAACCTGGTGGGCACCTTCAACGTGGCGCGTCTGGCCGCGGCAGAGATGGCCAAGAATGAGCCCGAGCCCGATGGCGCACGCGGCGTGATCATCAACACCGCCTCCATCGCGGCCTTTGACGGCCAGAAGGGCCAGGCCGCCTATGCCGCCTCCAAGGGCGGTGTGGTGGGCATGACCCTGCCCATGGCGCGCGATCTGTCCTCGACCGGGGTGCGGGTGATGACCATTGCGCCGGGTATCTTCATGACCCCGATGCTGGCCGGTCTGCCGGAAGAGGTGCAACAGCAACTGGCGGCTGATGTGCCCAACCCCGCACGTCTGGGGGATCCGGCCGAATATGGCCGCCTGGCCGGTTTCATCGTCGAAATGGGTTACCTGAACGGCGAAGTCATCCGGATCGACGGCGCCCTGCGTATGCGCTGATCCAGTTCTTGCGGTGCGCCCGACCCGTGGCGCACCGTTATCCCCGGGGCAGCCAAATTCGGAACGCCGCCCCATCCCTGCCGGGGCGCAGCCCGATGATGCCGCCCTGCCCCTGAATCACCGTCGACACGATAAACAGCCCCACCCCGGTGCCGCCTTCCTCGCGGCGGGTGGTGAAAAACGGCTGAAAGATCCGGTCCCGGTTGCCCTCGGAAATTCCCGTCCCGTCATCGCAGATGTCGATCTGTACGCCGGCCTCTGCCTGCGCACAGCTGAGCGTCAGACAGGTCGCGCCATGGGCCGCAGCATTCTGCGCCAGATGCCCAAGCACCAGTTGCAGCCCCTCACGCGACAAGGGAATCGTCAGCTCGGCCCCCGCCTGAACCCGCGTGGGCAGCTCCAGCACACACGCGACATCGGCCAGACAGGAGGCCCCGCCAAAGCTCGCCTCGCGCGTGGCGGCGGCCTGACGCAAGGTGTCCAGGTTCTGCTGCATCCGGTCACTGGCCAGGCGCATCTGGCGGACCAGTTCCTGATCGCCGGGTGTCAGGTCCGGGCTGTCTTCCAGCATCTCCACCGCCGCGCGGATTGTCGTGACCGGCGACTTCAGCTCATGCGTGACGTGATCGGTGTAGCTGCGGATGGTCATTTCCCGGTTTTGCAGGGCTTCGGCCATCTGGGCCACGTCCTGCCCCACCTGGCGCAGCTCCTGCGTGCCAAAGCGCTGCGGCGGGGTGTGGGCCTGCCGGGGGCGCAGCCGCACCATATGAGCAAAATCAGACAGGTCGGACAACGGGCGCAGAAGCAGACGCAGAAACAGCCACCAGGGCACCAGTGTCAGTGCAAAGATCACCAGCCCGACCATCACCGCCGCCCGGCGAAAGCCGATCCCCTCGCCCAGATAGCGGAAGGCGATCAGCCCAAGACCGGACAAAACCAGCGTTCCGGCCAGCGCGCCCCCCAGAACCAGCCAGAGCGAGGGACGCCATTTCCCGCCTAGGCGTGGCATTGCTGCATCCGCATTCCGACCCCATGCAGGGATTCGATGGCCTCTGGCGCCCCAGCCTCGGCCAGCTTGCGCCGCAGATTGCGCAGGTGGCTGTCCAGCGTCCGGTCCGACACCTGGCTGTGCGCGCCCCAGATCGCGGCAATCGCCTGCGCCCGCCGCACCACCTGGCCCTGCGCCCGCATCAGCTCGGCCAGAAGCGCCATTTCGGTGGCCGTCAGGCCCAGCTCCTGCCCGCTGATCCGGCAGCGATGCGCCGCTGGATCCAGCTCGATCCCGCCCCAGAGCAACACCCCCGCCGGGCTGGGACGGCTGCGCTTCAGGATCGCCCGGATCCGCGCCACCAGTTCCCGTGGGCTGAAGGGTTTGGTGACGTAGTCATCCGCCCCCAGCTCCAGCCCCAGCACCCGGTCGATTTCATCATCCTGCGCGGTCAGAAACAGAATCGGTACTTCAGAGTGTTTGCGGATCCTGCGACAGACCTCGAACCCGTCCAGTTCCGGCAACCCCACATCCAGCACGATCAGATCGGGATGGTCGCGCAGCGCGTTGGTCACCGCCTGCTGGCCGTCCGCGGCAGAGAGGACGGCAAACTCTGCCCGCTCCAGCGCGATGCTGACCGTCTGGCGCACGCCCGGATCATCATCCACCACGAGGATTTTCATGCTGCGCCCCTTCCCTGTTGCTGCTCTCCAGATAACGATTGATCCGCCAGGAACGGAACCCCCAATCCCGCCAGCCCAGAATCTGTGGCGGGGTCACGTCGCAATGCAAGACCACCGGACTTTGCTGCAGCGCTACGGACGCGCCGGCCCCCAGACGACACAGATAGTTGCGGTCCAGCCGTTCCACATGGGTCACGTTGTGACGGGCAATAACATCGGCAAAATTGACGAAACAACAGAGGTAAAGCACCGCCAGCCCAGCAGCGCCGCCGCGCTTCAGAAACCAGCCGGTGGGCCGGTTCCTGCGGATCTGAACCGCGACAAGCACCAGCCCCAACACCACGCAGAGCATCCAGATCGCGGCGTGAATGCGCAGATAGGTCAGCCCATAGACCCCGACATAGAGCCACAGGCGATACCCGGCCGAAAGGGTCAGCAGCACATTCTGCCCCAGCCAAAGAAACATCAGGGCCTTCAAGCCCTTGCGCTCATTCAGGAACGGGCTGGCCGCGATGGCAAACGCCCCGGCCAGACAGGCGGTCACCAACAAGGGATAGGCGCCCCGATGGGCATATTGCGCGTAGGTCATCCCCTCAGGCAGCGCGCCACCGCCCCACAGGATGGCCAGATCGCTGATCGTCTGTGCCGCCATCAACAGGTTGAACAGGACCAGCGCCTTGGTCACCGATCCGGCATTCACCCCCGGTAGCAGCACCACGCGGGCGTTGCGCCGCTCTGTCGCGCCCGTCACCAGCGCTGTGAAGACGGGCCAGATCACCAGCGCCAGACCACCCCAGAACAGCACCCGGCGCAGCAGCTTGTCCAGGTTGGGTCCTTCAAAGGACAGCTGGTCGATCCAATCGGACAGAACCGGATTGGCCTCTGCCAGAAGGGAGGTCAGGATCAGCGCCCCGCCAAGGGGCAGCGCCCAGTCGCGCAGCATCGCACGGGGTTTTACCTGCACCCGGAACATCCCGCCACGCAGGGATGCCACCGCCCGCACCACCCCGGACGGGAGCGCGCGCAGATAAGCCCTGAAGAGCCGGGCCAACATGTCCGGACTGGGAAACAGTCCGCTTTGCTGTCGGAACACCGTAACCGCCAGCCCCAGCACCAGAAACAGAACAGACAGGCCCTGCACCTCTTCCAGCACCGGCGCGACGGCCAGCAGCAGCGCCAAGGCGGCGCGCGCCTCCACCCCGGTGCTCCGGCTCCAACCGGAAAGGAGCACAAGGAGAATGGTAAAAAGCGCCAGATTCAGCCCAAAGGGATGACCGTAAAAGAGCATGTCCCCGGTCACGATCAGCGCCAGCAATGCGCCCGCGCGCCGGGTCCAGCCCACAGCCGCCTGCCGGGACGGTGTCGGGGCTGCCCGGCTGTTCTCCAGCCACCAGGCGTCCATCGCCACCGCTGACGGCACGCCCCGAATTGTCAAATGTCCTGCCATATCAAACCTCGCTTCAACTGTTCTGAAGCAGGGTGTGACAGGGACCGCGTGCAGCTGCGGTCAAGCAGATGTGCAGAAGTTGTGCAGAGCGCGCCCGGATCAGGACGCGGCTTCGGCTTTCTCTTCCAGGATCAGCCATTCCTCTTCGGCGGCGGCCAGCTTTTCCTGACGCTCCACCAAGGCCTCGGTCGCCTTCTGGAACTTCACCGGTTCGCGGGCGTAAAGCTCGGGATCGGCCATGAATTCTTCCAGCTTGGCGATCTCTGCCTCAAGGCGGGCGATCTCATCCGGCAGCTTCTCCAGACGATGCTTTTCGGTATAGGACAGCCCGGCCTTCGGTTTCTGCTCGCGCTTGACCTTTTCCTTCGAAGCCTTTGGCTTTTCTTCCTTTTTAGGC
>JALEGX010000129.1 GCA_022763485.1 Paracoccaceae bacterium
ACCGCTTCCGTGAGTGAGTTAGCAGTTTCTGCCGCCCCGGAGTTTCTCCGGGGCGGTAATTTTTTGAAACCGGCACTCTGCACGGACAGGACCGGGATTGTGTAAAGGCGCGGCGCTAGGCGCTCAGGGCTGCCCGGATTTTCTCGGCGTTTGCTTCGATGATATCACGCTCCTCCATCTTGCCCGGCGGCCGCAACGACACGCCTTCATGGCGGGGCAGCACGTGGACATGCAGGTGAAACACTTCCTGACCGCCAACGGCCTCGTTGAACTGTTGCAGGGTGACGCCTTCGGCCCCGAAGGCCTTCATCACCGCGTGGGACAGCTTCTGCACCGTGCACATCACGGCGGTCATCTGTTCGGGCGACGCATCCAGCATGTTCCGGCAAGGGGTTTTCGGAATGACCAGAAGATGCCCGTCAGCACGCGACATGATGTCCATGAAGGCCAGGGTATCGTCGTCTTCGTAAACCCGGGTCGACGGGATTTCGCCCCTCAGGATCTTGGCAAAGATGTTGTCGGAATCATAGGTCATCGGCAGGTGCTCTGAGTGATAGAATACGTCCACAATTTGTGCGCGCCCACCCGGCCGAGGTCAAGCAGTCCGGTCCCACCTCGCGAAAGCGTCATAATTTGACCCAAAACAACCCAAGCGCGGCAATTTATCTTGATCCAGATCAAACTCCGCCATTGAAGCACGGGTGTCGGCATTCTAAAACCGGCATGAGACAGGGCGCTCGGACGGTACCGGTGCGCCCTATTGGAATGCAACAGGAGGCACCTAAATGGCAGACGCAGCCATTCATGGTCACGGGCACGAGGACGAGCGGAGCTTCTTCACCCGCTGGTTCATGAGCACGAACCACAAGGATATCGGTATCCTTTATCTGATCGTATCAGCGATCGTCGGCCTGATCTCAGTCATGTTCACCGTTTACATGCGGTTGGAACTGATGGATCCGGGCGTTCAATACATGTGTATGGAAGGCGCGCGCCTGTTCCCGGGTGACACCGCCGACTGTACGCCCAACGGACACCTGTGGAACGTGCTGATCACCGGCCACGGCATCCTGATGATGTTCTTCGTCGTGATCCCGGCCCTGTTCGGCGGTTTCGGCAACTACTTCATGCCGCTGCAGATCGGTGCACCGGACATGGCGTTCCCGCGGATGAACAACCTCAGCTTCTGGCTGTATGTTGCAGGTACCTCGCTGGCCGTTTGCTCGGTTCTGGCACCTGGCGGCAACAACCAGGCGGGCTCTGGTGTGGGCTGGGTTCTGTACCCGCCGCTCAGCACCAACGAAGGCGGCCTGTCGATGGACCTGGCGATCTTCGCGGTTCACGTTTCGGGTGCGTCGTCGATCCTGGGTGCGATCAACATGATCACCACCTTCCTGAACATGCGCGCACCGGGCATGACCCTGTTCAAGGTTCCGCTGTTCGCCTGGTCGATCTTCGTCACCTCCTGGCTGATCCTGCTGTCGCTGCCGGTTCTGGCAGGCGCGATCACCATGCTGCTGATGGACCGCAACTTCGGCTTCACCTTCTTTGATGCCGCTGGTGGCGGTGACCCGATCCTGTACCAGCACATCCTGTGGTTCTTCGGTCACCCCGAAGTGTACATCGTGATCCTGCCGGGCTTCGGTCTGGTCAGCCACGTGTTCGCCACCTTCTCGCGCAAGCCGGTCTTCGGCTACCTGCCGATGGTCTGGGCGATCATCGCGATTGGTGCCCTGGGCTTTGTCGTGTGGGCGCACCACATGTACACCGTCGGCATGTCGCTGAACCAACAGGCCTACTTCATGCTGGCCACGATGGTCATCGCGGTTCCCACAGGGGTCAAGATCTTCTCGTGGATCGCCACCATGTGGGGCGGCTCGATCGAGTTCCGCGCTCCCATGCTGTTCGCTCTGGGCTTCCTGATCCTGTTCACCATCGGTGGTGTGACCGGTATCGTGCTGTCGCAGGCGGGTGTGGACCGCGCCTATCACGACACCTACTATGTCGTGGCGCACTTCCACTACACCATGTCGATGGGTGCAGCGTTCACCATCTTTGCAGGCGTGTACTTCTACATGGGCAAGATGACCGGTCGTCAGTACCCGGAGTTCGCAGCCAAGATCCACTTCTGGATGTTCTTCATCGGCGTGAACCTGACCTTCTTCCCGCAGCACTTCCTGGGCCGTCAGGGCATGCCGCGTCGTTACATCGACTACCCGGAAGCCTTCGCCAAGTGGAACGAAGTGTCGTCCTGGGGTGCTCTGCTGTCCTTCGCGTCCTTCATCCTGTTCTTCGGCATCGTCGCCTACACGCTGCTGCGTGGCGCGAAAGTGACCGAGAACAACTACTGGAACGAGTACGCAGACACGCTGGAATGGACCCTGCCCTCGCCGCCGCCGGAGCACACCTTCGAGCAGCTGCCGAAGCAGGAAGACTGGGACAAGGGCCACGCGCACTGATCCCGTCAGTCTGACCAATCTCAAGGCCCCGCTTCGGCGGGGCCTTTTCTTTTCTGGGCATCGGTTCGCAGAGACCGCAGCCCCGGACATTTGTCCCGACCTGAGCGCCTCTGACCTCTCGACTTGTCGGGTCCGGCTGCTACAACGGTCCTTAAGATGCCTTATGAATGGATCAATTCGGACAGCCCCTCCGGCACCCCGGCGCGCAAGCTGCACCTGTGGCCGCACCAGTCGCTGCCGCCACGGGGCTATGCAAGGTTCATCGGGATCACCGCCCTGATGATCTCGCTGCCGCTGCTGCCGCTCCTGGGGACGATGGCGCTCTGGGGATTGTTGCCGTTTCTGGTGCTGGCCGTCGGAGGCATGTGCTATGCGCTGGACCGCAGCCGGCACCACAATCAGATCCTTGAAGTGCTGGAGCTAGACACCGAAGAGGCGCATCTGACACGCCGCAATCCCAAAGGCGACGTGCAGGACTGGCGCTGCAACCGGTATTGGACGACGGTTGAGCTGCATGAGACCGGTGGCCCGGTGCCAAATTACGTCACCCTGCGCGGCAATGGCCGCGAGGTCGAAATCGGTGCATTTCTGTCAGAGGACGAGCGCAAGGAGCTCTATCACGAGCTCTCCCGCGCCGTCAGGGACGCGGCCTAATCAAAGCAGGCCGCAGCGGGTCAGCAGCCCTGCCCGCCGCCGGCGCATAGCTGATCCTTGACCAGCGGGCCGACCTTGCCGAAATCCATCTGGCCGGTGTAGCGGCCCTTGAGCTCGGCCATCACCTTGCCCATGTCGCGAATCGAACTGGCGCCGGTGCTGGTCACGGCGACGCGCACGGCCTCGGCCACTTCATCTTCGTCCAGCTGCTTGGGCAGGAACTCTTCGATCACCGCGATTTCGCGCAGCTCGCGTTCAGCAAGGTCCAGTCGTCCACCCTCTTCATAGGCGCGGGCGCTTTCGTTGCGCTGCTTGGTCATCTTGCCCAGAATGGCCAGAACCTCAGGATCGCTGACCCCTCCGAGCTCTTCGCTATCTCCGCGGGTGGAAATGTCTTTTTCCCGATCCTTGATCGCCGCGTTGATCAGGCGCAGAGTCGAAAGCCGCTCCGCAGCCTTGTCTTTCATTGCCTGTTTGAGGGCCTGATTGACCCGTGTGCGCATGTCCATATCGCGTTGCCCATCCCCATGGATCCTCGAATTGACGACCATAACGAAAGAAACTGCATGGGGCAACTGGGGGGTGCAACAGCTAAGCAACTGAATTAAAACAAATTCACAAAAAAGCCCAACACTTGACCCAACGCGCCCCGCCCCGTAAATACCGGTGAATTTGTCCCACATGGAGAGTCGCGACATGGCACAGACCGCCCCGTCCAAGCCCACCGCCTGCCTGGCGCTTGCAGATGGCACCGTGTTTTATGGTATCGGTTTCGGAGCGACCGGACAGACTGTGGCTGAGCTCTGCTTCAACACGGCGATGACCGGCTATCAGGAAATCATGACTGACCCCTCGTACGCCGGTCAGATCGTCACCTTCACCTTCCCGCATATCGGCAATGTCGGCGTGAACCCCGAAGATGACGAAACCGGTGATCCGGTTGCCGCCGGCATGGTCGTCAAATGGGATCCGACACTGGCGTCGAACTGGCGCACCACCGAAGAGCTGAAGGCCTGGCTGACCCGCACCGGCCGGATCGCCATCGGCGGCGTCGACACCCGTCGCCTGACCCGCGCCATCCGTCAGCAGGGTGCACCGCATGTGGCCCTGGCCCATGACCCCGAAGGCAACTTCGACATCGAAGCCCTGGTCGCTGCAGCGCGCAACTGGCCGGGTCTGGAAGGCATGGATCTGGCCAAGGACGTCACCTGTGCCCAGTCCTATCGCTGGGACGAAATGCGTTGGGCCTGGCCCGACGGCTTCCCGCGTCAGGAGGCCCCCAAGCACAAGGTCGTCGCCGTCGACTTCGGCGCCAAGCGCAACATCCTGCGCTGCCTGGCCTCGGTCGGCTGTGACGTCACCGTCCTGCCGGCAACCGCGACCTCCGAAGAAGTACTGGCGCACAACCCCGATGGCGTGTTCCTGTCCAACGGCCCCGGCGACCCGGCCGCGACCGGCGAATATGCCGTGCCGATGATCCAGGACATCCTGAAAACCGACCTTCCGGTCTTCGGGATCTGCCTGGGCCACCAGATGCTGGCGCTGGCGCTGGGGGCAAAGACCGTCAAGATGAACCACGGCCACCACGGGGCGAACCACCCGGTCAAGGATTATGAGACCGGCAAGGTTGAGATCACCTCGATGAACCACGGGTTCGCCGTTGACGCTCAGACGCTGCCCGAAGGGGTCAAGGAAACCCACGTGTCGCTGTTCGACGGATCGAACTGTGGCATCCGCATCGCGGATCGCCCCGTCTACTCGGTCCAGCACCACCCCGAGGCCAGCCCGGGACCGCAGGACAGCTTCTACTTGTTCGAGCGATTTGCCAGCGCAATGGATGCCCGCAAGTCGGCCTGACGCCAAATCGCTACAATAGTTCTGCAAACACCCGCTTCGGCGGGTGTTTCTTTACGATCTGTTAACTCAAATCCAACACGCTTTGAAAAACACAAGGTGATTTGGGTATGAGTGATCAGAGTTTGCGGCTGGTTCAGCCGACGTCAGCCGATCCGGACGCCCGCCCCCGCAAACCCATTGGTCGCTATCTGGTTGAAGCCGGGATCCTGACCGAACCGCAACTGGTCCGCGCACTGAATACGCAACGCAGCCAGAACGCGCTGCTTGGCGAAGTGTTGCTGGCCGAGGGATTGGTCTCGCAACGAGATATCCAGTTGGCCCTGGCCCAGCAGTACAACTTGCAGCCCATCCAACTGTCCCCGCTCTTGTCCGATCCACGGCTGCTGGCGAAGTTCCCGGCCCAGTTCTGGCTGACCCATCGCTTGGTGCCTTGGATGCGTCTGGGCAATATCGTCCTAATTGCCACCGCCCGCCCCGATCTGTTTGACGACATGCGCAACAGGCTGGAGGAGGTCTTTCCCGAAGTGCTGCCGGTGGTGGCCACGGAGGATAACATTCTGGCCTTCCTGAGCGCTTATTTCCGGGCCGAACTGGCCGCGGCCGCCAGCGAGCGGGTCGAAGCGCGGTTCAGTTGCCGGGACCATGCCGGCGTGATGCACCGGGGCAAATTGCTGGCGGCGCTGCTCACCTTCGGTGCTGTGGCGCTGGTCCTGCCGGAATACTTCCTGCTAGCTCTGACCGCGCTTGCCGTGACCACGCTGATCCTCTTTGCCGGGCTGAAGCTCTGCGGCTATTCCGTTCACCTGTGGTCCCGCCTGTTGGCAAACATGCAGTCGGATGCCCCCGGCCCTGCCCCCCCTCCGTTCAGGCTGCCGAAGATTTCAATGCTGGTCCCCCTCTACAAGGAACAGGAGATTGCCACAGCCCTGCTGAAACGGCTCGAACGGCTCGACTATCCCAGGTCGCTGCTGGAGGTGCTTCTGGTGCTGGAAGAGAAGGATGAGGTCACGCGCGAGACGCTGGCACAGGCGATCCTGCCGCCCTGGATACGGGTCATTGAGGTTCCGGCCCACGGGCGGCTGACAACCAAACCGCGCGCCATGAACTATGCGCTTGATTTCTGCGGTGGGGATATCATCGGGGTCTGGGACGCCGAAGATGCGCCCTGCCCCGATCAGCTGCATCAGGTGGCGCAGCGCTTTGCCGACGCGCCCGAGGACCTGGTCTGCCTGCAAGGGGTGCTGGATTATTACAATCCGCGCACCAACTGGCTGTCACGGTGTTTCACCATAGAATATTCAAGCTGGTTCCGCATCGTGCTGCCGGGCATTGCGCAGCTGGGCCTTGTCGTCCCGTTGGGCGGCACGACGCTGTTTTTCAAACGGGACAAGCTGGAAGAACTGGGCGGATGGGACGCCCATAATGTCACCGAAGATGCCGATCTGGGCGTGCGCCTGTACCGGGCCGGATACCGCACTGAATTGATCCCCACCGTCACCTACGAAGAAGCCAACTGCCGCCCCTGGCGCTGGATCAAGCAGCGGTCCCGCTGGCTGAAAGGCTTCATGGTCACCTATGCGGTCCACATGCGGAACCCGGACAACCTGCTCAGGGATCTGGGCTTGCTGCGTTTCCTTGGCTTGCAGGCGTTCTTCCTTGGCACTCTGGGGCAGTTCCTGCTGGCGCCGCTCCTGTGGTCCTTCTGGCTGATCCTGTTCGGCTTTGACCACCCCGCCGCCCAGATCATTCCGGCGTCGATTCTGTACAGCGGCACCCTGTTCCTGACCCTGTTCGAAGCGCTGGCCCTGCTCATCGGCATCACCGCAGTGATCGAAGCCCGTCGCCGATACCTGATCTGGTGGGTGCCTACGATGATGTTCTATTTTCCGCTGGGCGTGGTGGCCGCGTACAAGGCACTTTTTGAACTGCTGCACTGCCCGCATTTCTGGGACAAGACCCAACACGGCCAAGCCCCGTCGGAATGCGAAGCGGCGTGATCCGGGTCAGCGCCCCCGGTTGCCCGCGTCCTGTTTCAGACGGGTCATGAAGGCAACAGAGATATGTTCCTTCAGCGCGGACTGCGCGCGGTCCTCATCCCGCGCGGTGATCGCATCCACGATGCCCTTGTGCTCGCTCTGCGCGATCTCCCCCCGGCCTTCGGCGGCAAGCGATGTCGTCGCCATCAGCGCCATCGTCCGGTGCACCAGATCCAGCTGCTGCACCAGATAGCGGTTGTGGGAGGCCAGATGGATCTGTTCGTGAAAGCGGCGGTTGGCCTTTGCCAGCTCGGTGGGATCCCCAATCAGCGCATCATCCGCCTCAACCATTTCGCGCAGGACGTTGATCTCTTCCTCGGTGGCGTGCCGGGCGGCCAGCTTGGCGGCCAGCCCCTCCAGTTCGCGACGCACCACGTAAAGCTCGGCCATCTGGTTGTGGTCCAGCGAGGCGACGATCAGCGACCGGCCGTCGCGCTCCAGCAGAGACTGGGTTTCCAGCCGCTGCAACGCCTCGCGGATCGGCGTTCTTGAGACGCCAAAGCGTTCGGCCAGATCGCTTTCCACCAACCTGTCGCCAGGCTTGTAGACCCCTACGTCGATCGCTTCCAGGATTAGGGAATAGGCATCTTTCTGTGTGGGTCTGCTGGGCATCAAACCTTCCTTCGCTTCGACCTGTCATGTCTAACGGCGCTTTGCCTTTGCAATCAAGCCCGCCGTTGAAATACCGTTACATCCGGTCTAGGTCGGGGGTATGGTGAAATCTCTCTTCTCGCACGTCGCCCAGTGGGTCTTTGACCTGGACCACACCCTGTACCCGCCGCATATGCGCCTGTTTGACCAGATTGAGGTCAAGATGACCCAATATGTGATGGATCAGCTCAAGGTGGACCGGGCCGAAGCGGACCGGCTGCGGACCCACTATTGGCACAGCTATGGCACCACGCTGGCCGGGCTGATGCGCGAACATGGCGTCGATCCCGATCCCTATCTGGTCGAAGTGCACGACGTGGACATGGGGCACATGAGCCCCGACCCCGAGCTGGCCACGCTGATCAAAACGCTGCCTGGGCGCAAGATCGTCTATACCAACGGCTCTGCTCCCTATGCCGAGCGCGTGCTTGAAGCGCGCGGTCTAAGTGGCCTGTTTGACGGGATTTTCGGCGTCGAGCACGCCGAGTACCGGCCCAAGCCGGAACGCGCGGCCTTTGACACGGTTTTTGGCAAGGCCGGTATCACCCCGGACCGCGCGGCGATGTTCGAGGACGATCACCGCAACCTGGCCGCGCCACATGACATGGGAATGCGCACCGTGCATGTCGCACCAGAACCCCATGATGCGGATCACATCCACCACCACACCGACGACCTGACCGGTTTCCTGCGGCAACTTGTCTGAAACGGAACCTGGGTTGCCGCATTGCAGCATCCAGGTCCCCGCCCTATCTGAAAATTTGCATCCGAAATGATTCATTTCGGCTTTCCAGACGAGGCAGACCCATGACCGATATCTCTCTTGCTCCCGCAACCGCAGCCCACGCCCCGGTGTCCGAAACCAAGCGCACGGCGCTGATCCTGGCGGCCGTGGCCGTCTATGTCGGCCTGTGGGCCACCGCCGTTGTCCAATACGGCGTTCCGGGCCTCTACCTGCCTGCGCTGGCAAAGGTTCCGGTGATGTGGGTCATGCTGATCCTGATCTCGCGCGGGTAAGCGCAAACAGGCTCACCGTGACCGCTTGTCCCTTGTCTTCCCCCCCGGACCGGGCCTAGATCAGGCTCAGAACGAAAGGCAGGACCATGGCTGACACTTGTGACATCCTGATTTCCGGCGGCGGCATTGCGGGACTGACCGCAGCCGCTGCCTTTGGTGCCTCCGGGTTCAACGTCATCTGCGTTGACCCCGCCCCGCCCGTCACCGAACGGGACGTGCAGGGATCCGACCTGCGCACCACCGCTTTCCTGCAACCCGCGCAAGAACTGTTGGAGCGCTGCGGCCTGTGGCAGAAGCTGGATCCCCACGCCGCCCCGTTGCAGATCATGCGCATTGTGGACGCCGGGGGCGACGTGCCGGAGCCGCGGGTCGTGAAAGACTTCAACGCCTCCGACATTTCCGAAAAGCCCTTTGGCTGGAACCTGCCCAACTGGCTGTTGCGACGCGAAATGCTGAACCGGCTGGCAGAGCTGGACAACGTCGACTTCCGCCCCGGCGTCGGAACCACTTCGCTGTTCACCCGCACCGCCGAGGCCCGTGTCGGCCTGACCGACGGTTCGCGGATCCGGACCAAGCTGGTGATCGCCTGTGACGGACGCGACTCACCGATGCGCGAAGCGGCCGACATCGCGGTGCAGACCACGCGCTATGGGCAAAAGGCGCTGGCCTTTGCGGTGACGCATCCGATCCCGCATGAAAACGTCTCGACCGAAATCCACCGCTCGGGCGGTCCCTTCACGCTAGTGCCCCTGCCCGACTATGACGGCAAGCCCAGCTCGGCCATTGTCTGGATGGAGCGTGGACCGCGCGCGCAGGAGCTGCTGGCGCTGGAGCCCGAGGCGTTTGAAGCGGCGATGACCGAACGCAGCTGCGGGTTGTTTGGCGATTTGAAACTGGCCTCGCGCCGCACCATCTGGCCGATCATCAGCCAGGCGGCCGAGCGGTTGAACGGCGAGCGGCTGGCGCTGATGGCCGAAGCCGCTCATGTGGTCCCGCCCATCGGCGCGCAGGGCCTGAACATGTCGCTGGGCGATCTGCGCAGCCTGCTGGAGCTGGCCGAGGCACGCCCCGAAGGTCTGGGCGACGCCGACATGCTGGCCGCCTACCACAAGGCCCGCCATGATGAGATCAAGCTGCGGGTCAAGGGTATCGACCTGTTGAACCGGACCTCCATGCTGGAGGCCCGCCCCCTGCGGGACGCCCGCGCCATGGGGCTGAACGCGCTATATTCGCTGGCCCCCGTGCGCAAGACACTGATGCAGATGGGCCTGGGGGTCCGCTGACATGCGCCAGCTGATCCGGGGTCACTGGCAGCTGGCCTGCCTGACCTTGGTGGTTGTCCTGCTCTGGCAAAGCCCGGCCGTCTATCCGCTGCGCCTGCTGACCGTCTTCCTGCACGAACTTTCCCACGCGGCGGCGACCCTACTGACCGGGGGCGAGGTCGTCAGCCTCAGCGTCAATGCGCAGGAAGGCGGCATGGTGGTGTCGCGTGGCGGCAATCGCTTTGTGACCCTCACGGCGGGCTATCTGGGATCTCTGCTGATCGGGGCCGCGCTGTTCCTGATCGCTTTGCGCACGCGTTGGGACCGCAAGGTTCTGGGGCTGCTCGGCGCTCTCATGTTGCTGGTCGCGGCGCTTCATGTGCGTGAAGCCTTCGCCCTTGGCTTCACCCTCGCCACTGGCGCGCTGATGCTGGGCGCGGCGCGCTACCTCAGCCTGCCGATCAACGATCTGATCCTGCGGGTGATCGGGCTGACCAGCATGATCTACGCCCCGCTCGACATCTACAGCGACACGATCAGCCGGTCGTACCTGCGTTCAGACGCACGGATGCTGGCCGAGGAGTTCGGCGGACCGACAGTGTTGTGGGGTGGGATCTGGCTGATCATCAGCCTCGGGGTGATCGCACTCACCCTGCGATACGGGCTGGGCCGCAACAGCAACATCACGCTGCGCGGCCCCACCCTGTTCAGACGTTAGAGCACCTGATCCAGCACCGCCTTCAGGCGACCAATGGTGGCGTCCACATCATAGAGCTTGTCCAGACCGAACAGGCCCAGACGGAAGGTGCGGAAATCGGCAGGCTCATCACATTGCAGCGGCACACCGGCGGCGATCTGCATGCCCAGAGCGCCGAATTTCTTGCCATTCTGGATCTCGGGGTCGCTGGTATAGCTGACCACAACGCCCGGCGCGCCAAAGCCATCAGCGGCAACCGAGGTCACGCCTTTGTCTTTCAGCAGCGCCCGCACGCCGTCACCCAGCGCCCATTGCGCATCGCGCAGCTTGTCGAACCCGTATTCCTTGGTCTCGGCCATGGTGTCGCGGAAATCACGCAGCGCATCGGTCGGCATCGTGGCATGATAGGCGTGGCCGCCGTCCTCGTAGGCCTTCATGATGGTGCGCCACTGTTTCAGGTTGATGGCGAAACTGTCAGAGGTGGTTTCCTCCAACAGCGCCAGCGCCTTGTCCGAAAACATGACCAGACCCGCGCAGGGCGACGCGCTCCAGCCCTTTTGCGGGGCGGAGATCAACACGTCGACGCCGGTCGCTTCCATGTCGATCCAGGCGCAGCCCGACGCGATGCAATCGAGCACCATCAGCGCGCCGACCTCATGCGCGGCGCCAGCCATCGCGGTCACATAGTCATCGGGCAGGATCACGCCGGCAGCGGTTTCCACATGCGGCGCGAATACGATGTCGGGCTTCTGCTCACGGATCGCGGCCACAACCTCTTCAATCGGCGCAGGCGCAAAGGGGGATGCAGACACATTGCCGGTCTGGCGCGCTTTCATCACGGTGGCCGAGGCGGTCAGCCCGCCGGTTTCAAAGATCTGGCTCCAGCGGTAGGAGAACCAGCCGTTGCGCACCACCAGCGCATTGGCGCCGCGGGCAAACTGTCGGGCCACGGCCTCCATCGCGTAGGTGCCACCGCCGGGCACCAGAGCGGTGGCCTTGGCGTTGTAGACCTCTTTCAGCATCGCATCGATGTCCAGCATCACCTTCTGGAAGGCCTTGGACATGTGGTTCAGCGAGCGGTCGGTAAAAACCACCGAAAATTCATCGAGCCCTTCGGGATCAACAGTGTTCAAAAGCGCCATGCGGCCCTCCCAGTGCAGACTTCGTTGCGGGGCGAGTCACGCGTCTTGCCCCGTTCAACGGCCCATAGTGGGCATCCGCCCGAAGAAAGACAGTCCAGAGACGACAAAGATATACATGATTTGCGCCAAGCGGTTTCGCATGAAGGCAGGATGTTTCCGTGAGGTGGAAAACTGGGGACGCCTCCGGCGGGAGTATTTGGAACGAGAAGAAGAGCTGGCGCGAGGGTGAAAACCTGAGCGTTACAAAGGCCCCGGCCTGCGTTCTTCGCTCAGCAGAACATTTGCCTCCACATCCCCTACGCCCGGCAGGGTCATGATGCGGCGGCGCAGGACGCGTTCGAAATCGGCGATGTCGCGGGCGGTGACGCGCAGGCGGTAGTCATACATGCCCAACACATGCTCAACCATCTGCACCTCGGGGATGGCGGTCACGGCGCGTTCGAAATCCTCAAGGCTCACCCGGCCCTTGGTGGCCAGCTTGACGCCCAGAAAGACGGTGACGCCAAAGCCCAGCTTTTCGCGGTCCAGATCCAGCCTGCGCCCGGCGATGATCCCCGCTTCGGTCAGGCGGCGGATGCGGCGCCAGGTGGCGGGCTGGCTGAGGCCCAGTTCGCGACCCAGGGCGCCTGCGGATTGCGTCGCGTCCCGCGCCAAGGCCCGCAAGAGGGCGCGGTCGATGTCATCGAGCTCAATCATAGCGGCAGGCTTTCGTCGGCTTTCACCTGTGCCACCAGCATCAGCGCCTCGATGTCGGCGATATGCGGCAGGGTCAGGATGCGGGCGCGATAGATCTGTTGATAATGCCCCATGTCGCGGGCGATGACCGACAGGCGTACGTCGACGCGGCCCAGAAAGGTCTGGATCTCGATCACCTCGGGGATCTCGCGCGCGGCCTCGATGAACTCGTCAAAAGCGCGGGTCTGTGTCTTGTCCAGTGTCACCCGCAGGGAGACTTCGACCTCATATCCGAGGGCACGCCAGTCGATCACCGCACGCTGGCCGCGCAGAATGCCCCCCGCCGTCAGCTTCTCCAGCCGCCGCGACAGGCGCGAGGGCGACAGGCCAAGACGTTCGGCCAGGTCCGGGGTCGTGAGCGCGGGATCCGCCTGCATCTGGCGAAGAATGCGTCGATCAAGGTCATCAAGCATGAAATCATCGATATCATGCAAAATAAAGAATGAACACATCGAAAATGGGGGCATTTTCTCACCAACCCCCTCTCGAATCTCTGACAAACCTCCATATGATCACCGCCAGACACCAACAGAAGGACGTGGATCATGCGCGTTTACTACGATCGCGATTGCGATGTGAACCTGATCAAAGACAAGAAAGTTGCCATCCTGGGTTATGGCTCGCAGGGCCACGCCCACGCGCTGAACCTGCGCGACTCGGGCGCCAAGAACCTGGTCGTTGCTCTGCGCGAAGGCTCTGCCTCGGCCAAGAAAGCCGAAGGCGAAGGCCTGACCGTCATGGGCATCGCCGAAGCGGCAGCCTGGTGTGACGTGATCATGTTCACCATGCCCGACGAACTGCAGGCAGAGACCTACAAGAAATACGTCCACGACAACATCAAGCCCGGCGCAGCCATCGCGTTTGCCCACGGCCTGAACGTGCACTTCGGCCTGATCGAGCCGAAAGAAGGCGTTGACGTGATCATGATGGCCCCCAAAGGCCCCGGCCACACCGTGCGCGGCGAATACACCAAAGGCGGCGGCGTGCCCTGCCTGGTCGCGGTTCACAACGACGCAACCGGCAAAGCGCTGGAAATCGGCCTGTCCTACTGCTCGGCCATCGGTGGCGGCCGCTCGGGCATCATCGAAACCAACTTCCGTGAAGAATGCGAAACCGACCTGTTCGGCGAACAGGCCGTTCTGTGCGGCGGTGTTGTCGAACTGATCCGCATGGGCTTTGAAACCCTGGTCGAAGCTGGCTATGCGCCCGAGATGGCCTACTTCGAGTGTCTGCACGAGATGAAGCTGATCGTGGACCTGATCTACGAAGGCGGCATCGCGAACATGAACTACTCGATCTCGAACACCGCCGAATACGGCGAGTATGTCTCGGGTCCGCGCGTCCTGCCGTATGAGCAGACCAAAGCGGCGATGAAAGAGATCCTGACCGACATCCAGAAAGGCAAGTTCGTACGTGACTTCATGGCCGAAAATGCTGTTGGTCAGCCCTTCTTCAAAGGCACCCGTCGCATCAACGACGAGCACCAGATCGAAGAAGTTGGCGAAAAACTGCGCGGCATGATGCCGTGGATCTCGGCCGGCAAGATGGTCGACAAGGAAAAGAACTAAGGCGCCCGCGGATTACTCCGCAGCCTTTTTCCTCTGCTGGGCGCTCCTTTTTGGGGCGCCCTTTCTGTTTCGATAGCATGTGTGCTTCATGACTGATTCAGCTGGCACAGCCAATTGGGCAAAGCTTCTCTTCCTCGGTGTGATCTGGGGCGCATCCTTCATGGCCGTGTCACTGGCGCTGACCGGGTTTCAGCCCCTGACCATTGCCGCCCTGCGTATTTCGCTTGGGGCCGTCAGCCTGATTGCCGTGCTCTTCGTGATGCGGATCGGCCTGCCCTCTGTCCGGACCCGCGAGGGGCGGATCATCTGGGCCTGTGCCTGTGGCATGGGGTTCTTTTCCAACGCCCTGCCCTTTACTCTGCTCAGCTGGGGCCAGACCCATGTGGCCAGCGGCTTTGCCGGGGTCTGCATGGCGGTGGTGCCGCTTTTTGTCCTGCCGTTGGCCCATGCGCTGATCCCTGGGGAGCGGATGACCCTGCGGCGCAGCATCGGGTTCCTGATCGGCTTTGCCGGGGTGGTGGTGCTGATCGGGTTGGACGCTTTCCGCTCGGCGGGGTCCGACTTTGAATCGCTGGCGCGCCTGGCCTGCCTGGGTGCTTCGCTCTGCTATGCGATCGGATCCATCCTCACCCGGCTCTGCCCGCCCGTCAAAATGCTGTCCCTTTCCACCGCAGCCCTGCTGAGCGGCGCGGTGATGATGCTGCCCACGGCGCTTTGGGTTGAAGGCGTGCCAGAGCTGCCCGATGCCCTGCCTCTGGGGGCCGTGCTGTATCTGGGACTACTGCCTACCGCGTTGGCGCAGGTTCTGCTGGTGCAGGTCGCTCGCAGCGCGGGCCCCGCCTTCCTGTCGACGGTGAACTATCAGGTGCCGGTCTGGTCGGTGATCTTTGGTGCGGTTCTGCTGGGCGAGGCGCTGCCGCCACAGCTGTTTGCCGCGCTGGCGCTGATCCTGACGGGGCTGGCGCTCAGCCAGCTGGGCGCGCTGCGTCGCCTGTTCGGCGGCAAGGCCTGATCAGAGGACGGCCTGCCACAACCGCATGGCCTGGGCCGTTTCTGCCACATCATGCACCCGCAGGATCTGCACCCCCTGCGCCAGCCCGGCCAGGCCAACGGCAATGGAGCCGGGCGCCCGATCCGCCGCCTCTGGTGCCTCACCGATGGTCCCGATGAAGCGTTTGCGCGAAACACCCAACAGGATCGGCGAGCCGATCGCATGGAACAGCGACAGGTTCTTCAGCAGCGCCAGATTGTGATCCAGCGTCTTGCCGAAGCCGATGCCGGGGTCGATGACGATCTGGTCCCGCCGGATCCCGAAAGCTTCCAGCCGCTCCACCTGTTCGGCAAGAAAATCAAAGACATCCAAGACGACGTTATCGTACTTTGGATCCTTCTGCATGGTCTGTGGATCACCCTGCGCATGCATGATGCAGACCGGGACACCCGCCTGCGCGCTGAGTGGGGCCAGAGCCGGATCAAAGGTGAAACCCGACACGTCGTTGACCAGCGATGCCCCGGCGGCCAACGCCTCGGACGCGACCGCCGCCTTGCGCGTGTCGATGGAGATCGGGACACCGCTGATTTCACGCACCGCCGCGATCACCGGCGCCGTGCGCGCGATTTCGGTTTCTTCGGGCACCAGCTCGGCTCCCGGCCGGGTGGATTCCCCACCCACGTCGATGATTGTCGCCCCCTGGCTGACCATCTGCCGCGCGCGGTCGCGGGCGTCAGACAGATCATTGTGCTGCCCGCCGTCCGAAAAACTGTCCGGGGTGACGTTCAGAATGCCCATCAGCTGCGGGCGCCCCATGTCCAGCCCTGCAATCGGGGTGCGCGGGGCGGTCAGCCGCTGCAGAGCTGCGGCCGGGATCTCTGCCGCCGGGACAATTCGGGATGCCCCGCTCCGGTCCAGCACTTCGACATGGGTGAACCAGCTCCACCCGCCAGCCAGTGCGAAGGCGCCCTCGGGCCGGTGAGCGCCGGTTTGCGGCAGCGGTCGGTAATAGCTCACAGGCGCTCCTGATCCAGCGCGACGGCGCGCAGCGGCACAACCGGGGTTGCGGGAATTTCTGCGTCGATGACCAGCATCTCCCCCGCTTCGAAGGTGGCCGCAAACCAGGACGCCAGCGCCACGGGTTCGGACGGGGCGGCCGACGGGCCATCCACCGCATCCAGAACGATCTTGGACGGCGCCCAGACACAGATCTGCCCGTTCTTCATCGCCCAGTCCAGCTCGGTCCGGGTCGACACAACCACGCAGCGGAAATCCTTGGCTGCCAGACGCCAGGCGTTCTGTTCGATGGCCAGCAGATCAATCCGGCGCTGGGTCATCTTGTGGCCAGTGCTCGGAATATCCAGCGGGTGCGGCCCAACGCAGAGGATCAGTGGGCGCTCCCGGCATTCCATTTGATCGATCCAGCCCTTCAGGTTGGCGGAGTCGATGGCATCATTGCTCAGGAACATCAGGCGCGGATGCGGGCGCTCCTCTTCCTGCGCTTCAGGTGTCACCTGATCCTTGGAGCGGACAATCTCCACCCCCAGCGCGCCGGGGCCACGATCCAGTTTTTCGATCCGGACAAAGGCGCGGATAGCTTGTGGTTCCAGCAGGATCCGCTCGGCCACGCGGTCGGCCAGGGTTTCCAGAAGGTTCAAGCGCTCCGCAGACAGTTCATGTGCGATGGCTTCAGTCACACGGTCATAGGACAGGATACGGTCAACATCGTCATCAATGTTATCTGGCAGCGGGGCCACTTCGACCACGACATTGAAACAAATGCGCTGCGTCGTGCCGCGTTCAGCCTGAAAGGCCCCGATTTCAACTTCAACGATGTGGTCGCGCAGCGAGATACGGTCCAGAGGGCCGCGCGGGGCCGTCGCTGCCGCCCGTTCCGAAGGATGGGCGAAGGCAAGTCGTATTTCGTGGCTCATTTCAGGCTGGCCTCTGGCTGGTCAAACGGAGCTATACCCATAGGATATGCGCCGCGTTCTAACAGTCCTGCATGCGCCACGCCAGTGACGGAAAGCGTCACTGATGACGGAAATGAGGCATTCAGCCAGCGTTCGGCTTAGTCGTTGGACGCGGTCCGGTCGTGCTGACGATAGAAGATATGCACGCCGATGCTGGTGGTCTTGGTGAACACACGCGACCAGTTCGGGCGCACGGCGGTGGTGTGATAATGGGTGGCCCCATCGGTCAGGTTGCCGCCTTTGCCGTCCATCACCAGACGCGCCACCTTGGCCACGCGGGCATAGGCCTTCTTCTCGGCGATCACCTCGGCCAGACCGTCACAGGTGTAGGTGAACTGGCACTGGTACTTGCGACCGGTACCCTGTTTGATCACACCACAGGCGGTATCGGGGAACCGGCTGCTTTTGACACGGTTCATGATCACCTCGGCAACGGCGAACTGTCCCTTGACCGTTTCACCGCGCGCTTCGAAATACAGCGCTTCGGCCAGGCAGGCCCAGCTTTCGTTGCCGGTGGCCTTGGGCTGGCTGTCGATCCAATCACGGGTGTAGCTGACGGTCACCGGGCGGTCGACCTTGCGCACCGCCCCAAAGGACAGCAGACGGCGCAGTTTCAGCCCGGGCACGCGGTCAAGGTTCCGCTGCTCCTGCTTGAAGAGCGTGTTCAGTTCAGCCTCGGCAAAAGAGATCCCCGGCGTGAAGACAAGACCCGCCAGAGCGGCAGCAGCAATGAAACGTTTCATCTATCGAATTCCCAGACCCATACACGCGCCCGCTCCCCCCGATTGGACGCAGGGGGCGGGATACACCACTCGGGCGCGAAGGTCCAGATTTTCGAAAATTGCAACCAAATTCTGCTGTGCACGCTGGCGCGCCGAGCACGCAAGCGGCGCGATTTCGCCCATGCAGACTACAAAATCTAGCGGGAAATACTGTCACGCACCCCTAACTGATCCGCGATCGCCAATTGGGCGGCCGCCAGCCGAGCAACCGGCACCCGGAAGGGGGAACAGGACACGTAATCGAACCCGGCCTCCCGACAGAAGGCAATTGATTCGGGGTTACCACCATGCTCGCCACAGACCGACAAGGTGACATCGGGATTGACCTTGCGGCCCCGTTCGGCCCCCAGCCGCAGCAGTTCACCCACCCCTTCGATGTCCAGCACGTGAAACGGATCCTCAAGGAAAACCCCCTGTTGGACATAGGCCGACATGAACCGCCCCGCATCGTCGCGTGACAGGCCATAGGTCATCTGCGTCAGGTCATTGGTCCCGAAGCTCAGGAACGCCGAATTCGGCGCAATCTCGGCCGAGCGCAGCGCCGCGCGCGGTGTTTCGACCATCACGCCAAGGCGGTAATCGAAATCCTCGCCTTTTTCGGATTTCACCGCCGCGGCGACCGCGTCAATGCGGGCCTTGACCAGTTCCACTTCGCGCTTGGCCGACACCAGCGGGATCATCACTTCGGGCACCACTGCCGCGCCATCGCGGGACGCCTCCAGCGTGGCCTCGAAGATCGCCCGCGCCTGCATGTCATAGATCTCGGGAACCGTCACGCCAAGGCGCACGCCCCGCAGGCCCAGCATCGGGTTGTATTCGGCCATCGCCTCAACCCGACGGGTCACATCGCTGACCGGAATATCCAGGGCTTCGGCCAATTCGCGCTGCCCCGAACGGGTGGCCGGCAGGAATTCATGCAGCGGCGGGTCAAACAGGCGAATACAGACAGGTTTGCCCTGCATGATCCTGAAAAGCTGGACAAAATCGTCCCGCTGCATCGGCAGAAGCCGCGCCAGCACCGCCTCACGCCCTTCACTGGTCTGGGCAAAGATCATCTCACGCATGACAGTCAGGCGGCCCGGATCGAAGAACATGTGTTCGGTCCGACAGAGGCCGATCCCCTGTGCGGCGAAATTGCGTGCGGTCTGCGCATCTGCGGGCGTGTCCGCATTGGCACGGATCCCGATGTCGCGTTCGGCATCGGCCCAGCTCATCAGGGTCATGAAGGTATCGTCCAACGCCGCCTCCAGCATGGCGGGTTCGCCTGCCAGCACTTCGCCGGAACTGCCGTCGATCGTCACCACATCCCCGGCCCGGAACACGCGGCCATCAGGAGAGGTGAATTGCTTTTTCTTGCTTTGCAGGCGGATCCGAGACGCGCCAACAATGCAGGGCAGGCCCAGCCCGCGCCCGATCACCGCCGCATGCGAGGTCATGCCGCCTCGTTCGGTCAGCACCGCCGCCGCCGCATGCATGCCGCGGATGTCTTCCGGCGAGGTTTCGCGGCGCACAAGGATGCAGGCCTCTCCACGTGCCGCGCTGGCCTGCGCCTCGGCCGAGGTGAACACCAGCTTGCCGCTGGCCGCGCCGGGGCTGGCGGCGATGCCGTTGCCGATCACGTCGCGCGCGGCCTCGGGATCGACCTGGCGGTGCAGCAATTCGTTCAACGCATGCGGGTCGATCCGCATAACCGCTTCCTGCGGCGTGATAATGCCATCTTCAGCCAGACGCACCGCAATGCGCACGGCTGCCCGCGCGCTGCGGGTCACGCGAACCCCGTCCAGGATATGCACCCGTCCGTTTTCGATGACAAATTCAACCTGCATCTCTTCGCGCAGCTTGCGGCGCATCAGGCCCGCGTGCTCCTGCAGGGCCTCGAATGCCTCGGGGGCCACGTCCTGAAGCGCCGGACCCCGTGGGTCACTTTCCAGATACAACGCCTCTGCCCCGGCCCCAAGCGCGTCGCGCCCCTGTGACTGGCTGAGGTATCGCCCGATGATCTGTGGGCGCCCGGTGGTGCCATCGACCAGCTGCAGCACACCCGATCCGCATTCATCCTGTCCCAGCCCCGGGATCATCTGCTGTACGACCAGCCCCAGGCCCGCGTCCGCAGGCGCCCCCTTGGCCTGTCGCAGCAGACGCGCCGAGGTGCCCTCCCAGGCCCGCGCCATCGAGCGCAGCACCGCCGCCAGCTGTTCGGCAGGCTCCTGCGGGAAGGTTTCGTCTGTTTCGTCCTCATAGGCATGCAGCAGCGCCGTCAACCCGTCGGGGCCGTCCTCGACCACCTCGTCGAAGGCGTCAGGGTCCAGACGCGCAACATGCAACGCATAGGACTGCACGAAGCGCTGATAAAGCGCGGCGGCCGCCGTCTGTCCCAGGGTGTCGCAGAAATCGACATAGCGGGCGTCATTCATCCCGACATTCAGGATCGCACCGGGGCCACCCCAGTCGGGATCTTCGGAGGACGGACGCACGCAGAGCAGCGCATCCTCGGGGAATTCTCTCAGGATCGCCTCGATATCGGGCATCTCGCCCTCGGCGATGGCGTGAACCGTGTCGAAGGACAGCGCCACGGTGCGCGGCACCGGCAACTCCAGACGCACCAATCGCTGCAGGCATTTCGCACGGCCGCCATGGGTTCCCGCCGACATCGGGGCGGTCGGCGTGATCAGCGTGACATGCGGGTCTTCACTTGCGATTTTCTGCACTGCAGCACCTTTCCTTTGCCCCGCAGCATAGGACGGATCAGCCGGTGCGCAAGGAAAAGCTTGCACCATGCCCTCTTCGTCGGGGTGCTCCCGCACCCTGGTGCTGCATCACAGATGCAGCCCCAAAGGCTTTGGGCCCGGCGCCGCGCAGGCGCGGCGCGTCAGCGCCCTGTTCCCCCCTTCGGGATCGGGTGCCCCATCGTCCGGGGCCTGCCCCGGGCGATGCCCGGCCCAACGGATCCTGACGGATCTGCAAGATCCGGCCGGATCGGGCGGGAGCGCTCCGGTGCTTCGGCTCAGCCCTCAACTCGGGTCAGATCCGCAACCTGACCACAGACGCTGCGGATCTGGCTGAGCAGGTTCAGACGGTTCCGGCGCACCACCGGGTTGTCGCTGTTGACCTGCACCGTTTCAAAGAACGCATCAATCGGCCCACGCAACGCGGCCATGCCGCCCATGGCGGCCGCGAAATCTTCGGCCTCGATGGCCGAAGAGATCGCCGCCTGGCCGGTTTCCAGCGCGTTGAACAGCGCCGTTTCCGTCGCATCCTCGGCGAATTTCACATCCGCTCCGTAGGAGTATTCCACCCCGTCCTTTTCTTCGGCTTGGGTCAGGATGTTGTTGGCCCGTTTGAAGCCCTGCAACAGGTTTTCACCGTCTTCGGACTTCAGGAAGTCCTCCAGCGCGCGGGCGCGTTTGACCAGCAGGGTCAGGTCATCATTGCCGTCCATCGCGATACAAGCGTCGATCACATCGTGGCGGATGCCCTGATCCCGCAGAAACACCTTCAGGCGGTCATGGAAGAAGACCAAGAGATCACGTGACACATCCGGCAGGC
>JALEGX010000130.1 GCA_022763485.1 Paracoccaceae bacterium
CGTTCAATAGCGCACGCCCCTGGCCACGCGTCACCCAGATCAGCAGGTGATCCGGGCGATCATGGGGCAGTTCCATCTTCCACGGACCTGCCGAGATCGCCTGAGCCAAGGTTTGCACCTTGATTGCGTTGCTCTGTGTCGGATCAAATAGCATATGTGCGATTTGTACAATTCCGCGGCGTTTCGTCGACCCTTTTTTCTTCAGAACAAAGTCAAAATCGCAAGTTTTGCCACAGATTGCAGGAAAAAATCAATTCTGCGGGCGGATCGGCTGCCAATGACCCATCCGGGCCTTGAACCAGGTGCGTTGCCGCTTGGCGAATTGTCGGGTCGCGATTGTTGCGCGGTCACGGGCTTCGTCAAGGGTCAGCTGGCCGTCCAGATGGGCCATCAGCTCGGGCACGCCAATGGCCTTGAAGGCGGGCAGGGCCGGGTCATAGAGATGCTTCATCCGCTCCACTTCGTCCAACGCCCCCATCTCCAGCATCAGATCGAAACGGCGTTCGATCCTTGGCGTCAGCCAGTCTTTTTCTGCCTCGAAAACCAATGCCTTGCAGGAACTGATCGGCAACAAGGGCGGCGGCGTGTCATCCTGCCAATCGGCCAGCGGACGCCCGGTTGCGGTCAGCACTTCCCACGCACGCTGCACCCGCGCCCGGTTTTTCAGGTCGATCCGGGCTTTGGTTCCGGGATCCAACTGGTCCAGCAGCGCGTCCAGCGACAGGTCGTTCCCGGCGCTGCGCACCTCTGGCGGGGTTGCGGGAATGTCGGCCAGCCCTTCGGTCAGCGCCGCATAGTAAAGGCCGGTGCCACCCACGATAATCGGGCGTTCGGGGCCGGTGAGCAGCGGCGCCACCTCGCGCAGCCAGTGACCGGCAGAGTAGGGGGCATCGTAGGGCAGATGACCATAGAGCAGATGCGGGGCCTGGGCTTCTTCCTCAACCGAGGGGCGGGCGGTAACCACGCGCCAGCAGTCATAGACCTGGCTGGCATCCGCATTCACGATCACCCCGCCTTGCTGTGCGGCGATTTCCAGCGCCAGGGCCGATTTTCCCGACGCGGTCGGACCGGCAATCAGCACGGGCATTTCGGGGGACAGGTCCGGGAATTTCATTCGTGGCGATCCGCCTCTTTTTCACCCTGGCACAATTTAAGTGCTTTCCGGCGACGAGTTGCATTGAACATGGGCGCGAATTCCGTCATTTTGCGCCGCAAATCAACCCCGACATAGCCCGGAGCGCGCCATGCCCCTTTCCCCCGATCAATCGACCGGTTCCAGCGAGACAACCTACAACCGCGTCATGCTCAAGATTTCCGGTGAAGCGCTTATGGGGGACCAGGGGTTCGGGCTTCATCCGCCAACCGTGCAACGCATCGCCGAAGAGGTCAAATCGGTTCACGATCTGGGCGTCGAAATCTGCATGGTGATCGGCGGGGGCAACATCTTCCGCGGCCTCAGCGGTGCCGCACAGGGTATGGAGCGCACCACCGCCGACTATATGGGTATGCTGGCCACCGTGATGAACGCGCTGGCGATGCAGGGTGCGCTGGAAGGCATGGGCGTGTTCACCCGTGTGATTTCGGCCATTCCCATGGATCAGGTCTGTGAACCCTACATTCGCCGCCGCGCCGTGCGTCACCTTGAAAAGAAGCGGGTCTGCATCTTTGCCGCCGGCACGGGCAACCCCTATTTCACCACCGACACCGCCGCGACCCTGCGCGCGAACGAAATGTCCTGCGAGGCGATCTTCAAGGGCACCAAGGTGGATGGCGTGTATGACAAGGATCCGGTGAAGTTCCCCGATGCAACACGCTATGACACGGTCAGCTACGATGACGTTCTGGCCAAACGTTTGGGCGTGATGGACGCCTCTGCCATCGCTCTGGCCCGCGACAACAACAAGCCGATCATCGTGTTCTCGCTGGATGAACCGGGCGGCTTCCGCGGTATTCTGGCGGGCAAAGGCACCTACACCAAGGTGCAGGGTTAACCCGCTTAATAATTTGGAACGCGCGCTGGATCAGCGCGCGTTGTTTTTTGGAATTCAGGCCGCCACTACGTCTTCGGCTGGTTTGCCATAGGCCAGACGATACGCAAGAGCGACACCGCCCGCGCCACCAACGATGTTCCCAAAGAGCACAGGTAGAATATTTCCGGCGGCCTGCACCAGGCTGATCGGGGCTCCGGACAGCCAGCCGGCAGGGATCAGATACATATTGGCGACAGAGTGTTCCAGTCCGATGGCAACAAACGCGGTGATGGGCCAGACAATCGACATGATCATTCCAATTGTGGTTCTGGCTGACACCGACAGCCATACCGCAAGGCAAACCAAGGCATTGCACAGAATGCCCCGGCTCAATGCTTCGATCGGGTCAAGAGCCACCTTTGCTTCTGCGATCTGCGCGGCGCGCGTCGCCAGATCGGACACCAAAAGACCGGACTGATACACCAGCCAGACCGTCGCCAGGCTTCCCACCAGATTCCCTAACAACACGATCATCCAGTTGCGCAACAGTTGGCGCAGTGTGATGCGCCGGTCGACAAATGCCATCACGATCATCGTATTTCCGGTAAACAGCTCCGCTCCGCCCACCACAACCAGGATCAACCCCAGTGAAAAGGCCAGACCACCCAGCAGTTTGAGCGGACCTGTGAGGGTGTCGAAACCGGCCGTCGTCTGAGTGTAGAACAACGCGCCAAAGGCGATAAAGACACCCGCCAGCACCGAAAGGGTGACAAGCGGCAGCAGTTTCATCTCGGCCTTCGCCACACCGGACTGTTGTATGAGACGGGCAATTTCAGCCGGTTTGTGGGCGTCGTTTCCGGTAGGGGTGATTTGGTGCATGTCGCAATCCTTTCCTTGAAGCACGTGTATCTGGGAAAGGCCTGGACATCGTTGCGCATTCTTTAGGGGATCAAAACGCATGCGGAGAGGCTGGATGCGACAAACCAGACGGATTTCCGGCCATTCCACAGCTCTTTGGGCAGTGGGCATTGGTTGTGCAGGGGAAAATCGCTTTCGATACCGTCTAATCAACGTCATGATTGCTATACATCCCTCTGGCGATGGCGTAGAAACCGATCCCAGATCACCTGAAGACGGGGAGAGAGCAGCATGTCTGACGATTTCGAACTGGACACCGATGACCTGCAACGCCGCATGGACGGCGCGATGGCCAATCTGAAAACCGAATTTGCATCTTTGCGCACCGGTCGGGCCTCGGCCACGATGCTGGAGCCGGTGATGGTCGATGCCTATGGCTCGATGACACCGATCAACCAGGTCGGCACCGTGAACGTGCCGGAACCGCGCATGGTTACCGTGAACGTCTGGGACAAGTCGCTGGTCGGCAAGGTCGAAAAAGCGATCCGGGAAAGCGGTCTTGGCATCAACCCGCAGACCAACGGCACCATCATCATGCTGCCCATCCCCGAGCTGAACGAAGAGCGCCGCCGCGAGCTGGGCAAGGTTGCCGGTCAATACGCCGAGCACGCCCGCGTTTCGATCCGCAACGTGCGCCGTGACGGTATGGACCAGATCAAGAAGGCCAAGGCCGACGGCATGTCCGAAGACGACCAGAAGTTCTGGGAACAGGAAGTGCAGGAGCTGACCGACAAGATGATCAAGGTCGTGGATTCTGCGCTGGAGACCAAGCAAGCCGAAATCATGCAGGTTTGAGATCGGTTTGATGTCAAACTCTGCGGAAAGCGCAACAGCCGCAGGCGGCTCCGGCGAAACCGGAACCGTCCCCTGTGGCCCACGCCATGTGGCCATCATCATGGATGGCAATGGACGATGGGCCCAGGCCCGCGGCAGACCGCGCCTGTTCGGCCACCACGCAGGCGCCCGTCGGGTCCGCGAAGTGGTCGAAGCCTGCCCCGATCTGGGGGTCAAATATCTGACCATCTTTGCGTTCTCGACCGAGAACTGGAAGCGCACGCAGGTCGAAGTTGCGGGGCTGATGAGCCTGTTCCGCCGTTATATCTCGAAAGAAATGCAGGCCCTGGCCGCGCGCAATGTCCGGGTACGCTTCATCGGGGACCGGGACCGGCTGGATGCCAAGCTGACCGCGCTAATGGATCAGCTGGAACAGACCACACAAGGCAATGACGGCACCCATCTGACCATTGCGCTGAACTATGGCGGCCGCGATGAGGTGGCCCGCGCCACCCGGCGGCTGGCCCAGGACGTGGCCGATGGCACGCTCAAGCCCGAGGACGTGGACGAAGAGACCCTGCCAAAATACCTGGATACCCATGTGTTGCCGGACCCGGATCTGGTGATCCGGACCAGCGGGGAAGCGCGGATTTCCAACTTCCTGCTGTGGCAGAGCGCGTATTCGGAATACGAATTCATTGATACGTTGTGGCCGGATTTCACCGAAGATGAGCTGGCACGGCTGTGCCGCAACTTCGGACGGCGTGACCGCAGATTTGGCGCGGTCAAGACATGAGCGGCGGTCGTTGGTCTGATCTGACCGCCCGCATCGGTTCGGCCGTGGTCATGGTTGCGGTGGGTGGCGGTGCCATCCTGGCCGGTGGCTTGTGGTTCAAACTGTTCATCGCGCTGTCTTGTGGCATCATGATCTGGGAACTGCTGCGGATGCTGGTGCCCGAGCAACAGGGGTTGGCCCTGCAGCTTGGCATTCTGAGTGGTGCGGCGTTGTTGGCGGCCTTCTGGCTGCAGGGCATGTTCCTGCTGCCGCTGGCACTGGCCCCGGTTGCCGCGGGCATTTCGATGGCGCAGCGACGCAAACCGGCCTTTGCCGGTTTCGCGCTTTGGATCTGTCTGTCGGGCCTGGGGTTCGTCTGGCTGCGGGACAGCCTGGGACTGGCCTGGATGCTGTGGCTGATCCTTGTGGTTGTCGCCACCGATGTGGCGGGTTACTTCGCAGGCAAGATCATCGGCGGTCCCAAGTTCTGGCCCGCGGTCAGCCCGAAGAAAACCTGGTCGGGCACCTCTGCCGGCTGGGTCGGCGCGGCGCTGGTCGGTCTGGGCTTTTCCGTTTGGGGCGGCAGCAGCACGCTGGTGATTGTCGTTTCGGTTCTGGTGTCGATGGCCTCACAGGCCGGGGACATCGTGGAAAGCGCGCTCAAGCGCCGGACCGGGGTCAAGGACAGCTCGGCGCTGATCCCCGGACATGGCGGCTTCTTTGACCGCTTCGATGGCATGATGGGGGCGGCTGCCTTCCTGCTTCTGCTGGGTCTGATCTATGTGCCGGGGGCAAACTGATGCGACGCATTTCGATTTTCGGGGCGACCGGTTCCATCGGTCAGAGCACG
The DNA here is from genome assembly GCA_022763485.1 of Paracoccaceae bacterium. Classification (GTDB taxonomy): domain Bacteria; phylum Pseudomonadota; class Alphaproteobacteria; order Rhodobacterales; family Rhodobacteraceae; genus Aliisedimentitalea. Next base: position 5,288 of record JALEGX010000130.1, read on the forward strand.
ATTGACCTGATTGCCCGCCGACCCGAGGCATTTGACGTTGTCGCGCTCAGCGGTGGCGCGAATATCGCTCAACTGGCTCATGACGCGCGGCGCCTGAACGCCGATATAGCCATCACCGCCTATGAAAACCGTTTGGACATGCTGCGCGAGGCGCTGGACGGCACCGGGATCGAAGCCGCAGCAGGGGCCAAGGCGCTGACCGAGGCCGCGGCCCGCCCTGCGGATTGGGTCATGTCGGCCATCGTGGGCGCGGCGGGTCTGGCACCGGGGCTTGAAGCGCTGAAACAGGGGGCAACCCTGGGGCTGGCCAACAAGGAAACGCTGGTCTGCGCCGGATCGCTGGTGCTGCGGACCGCCGAGGCCCACAACGCCCGTCTGCTGCCGGTGGACAGTGAGCATTCCGCCGTGTTTCAGGCGCTGGTCGGCGAAGACATGAGCGCGGTGGAGCGGATCATCATCACCGCTTCCGGTGGGGCCTTCCGCGACTGGCCGCTGAAGGATCTGCAAAGCGCCACGCTGGAGCAGGCCTCCTCGCATCCCAACTGGAACATGGGGCAACGGATTACCATCGACAGCGCGTCGATGTTCAACAAGGCGCTGGAGGTCATCGAGACGCGGGAATACTTCCGGGTTGAGCCGGACCAGATCGAGGTTCTGATCCACCCGGAATCGATGATCCATGCGCTGGTCGGGTTCCGTGATGGGGCACTGATGGCGCATCTGGGGGCGCCAGATATGCGTCACGCCATCGGCTATGCGCTGAACTGGCCCGAGCGCACGGATCTGCCGGTGGAACGGCTGGATCTGGCGAAGATCGGTCAGCTGAACTTCCGCGCGCCGGATCTGGCGCGCTATCCCGCGCTGCGGCTGGCCCGTGACGTGATGGACCGGGGTGGGCTGTCGGGTGCGGTGTTCAATGCCGCCAAGGAGCGCGCGCTGGATGCCTTCATCGCCAAGCGGATCGGCTTCCTGGCGATGGCAGATGTGGTTGAGGCCGTGCTTGACAGGTTCGAGACGCGTTCCGACCTTATTGATGCCGAAATGACCCTTGATAACGTCGAGAAAACGGACCATCTCGCCCGTGTATGGGCCGATGAGGTCATGACACAACAGGCAGGGTGACCCAGTGGACGTACTTTCGCTAATTCCTCAGTTCGGGGGCGTCGTCTTTACAGTTGTCGCGTTCGTGGTGGCGCTTTCGGTCATCGTCGCGGTGCATGAATACGGGCATTACATCGTTGGCCGCTGGTCCGGAATCTTCCCCGAAGTTTTCAGCCTTGGGTTCGGTCCCGTGTTGTGGAGCCGCGTGGACAAGCGCGGCACCCGATGGCAGATCGCGGCGCTGCCGTTTGGCGGCTATGTGAAGTTCATGGGCGATGCCAATGCCGCCTCCGGCAAGGATGAGGCGGCGATGGAACAGGCCGCCGCGCTGAGCCCCGAAGAGCTGCGTCGCACGATGCATGGCGCGCCTCTCTGGGCGCGGTCGGCGACGGTTGCGGCTGGGCCGGTGTTCAATTTCATCATGTCGATCCTGGTGTTTGCCGGCATCTTCATGTTCCAGGGCGTTTCCAAGGACCCGCTGACGGTTGGCGAGCTTCTGCCGCTGCCTGGGTCGGTTCAGGAGCTGCGCGAAGGCGATGAGATCCTGTCGATTGGCGGACTTGCGACACCCAATTTCGAGGATGCCGCGGCCTGGTCCGCCTTTACCGACGGGATCCCAACCGAAGCGGTGCTGGACTACCATGTTCTGCGCGACGCGCAGGAGCTGACGGTCAAGGGCCCGTTCCTGTTCCCGCCGCATGTGCAGCAGGTCGCTCCGCGCAGTGCCGCCATGGATATGGGGCTGGAGCCTGGCGACGTGATCACCGCCATCGACGGCAACAGCATCTTCGCCTTCGAACAGCTGAAAGAGGCGGTTGAGGGGTCCAACGGACGTGTTCTGCTGCTGGATGTCTGGCGCGATGGTCAAACCCTGAAGATTGCGCTGGAACCGCGCCGCCGGGATGAGCCCGCACCGGATGGCGGTTTCGTCACCCACTGGCGGATCGGCATTGCCGGCGGCATGGCCTTTGAACCGGCCAAGGAACGCGCCAGCCCGATGGATTCGCTGGTTGGCGGTGCCGCGCAGACCTATGAGATCGCCCGCGGATCCCTGTCCGGCTTGTGGCACATGATCACCGGCGCAATCAGCACCTGCAACATCTCCGGCCCGCTGGGCATCGCCCAGACCTCGGGCGAGGTGGCCAGCCAGGGCACACAGAGCTTCATCTGGTTCATCGCGGTGCTGTCCACCGCCGTTGGTCTGCTGAACCTGTTCCCGGTTCCGGTGCTGGACGGCGGGCATCTGGTGTTCTTCGCCTATGAGGCCGTGACCGGCAAACCGCCGTCGGACCGTGTTCTGCGGGTTCTGATGGCCTTTGGCCTGGCGCTGATCCTGTCCCTGATGATCTTTGCTCTGGGCAACGATCTGTTCTGCTGACCCTGCCAAGCGGGCCGCGCTGACCTTTGGCGCGGCTTTGCCCAAAACCTGTCCAATTGCCGCCACATTTCCGCTCTAGGCTCGACCTCATGAGGACGACGCGCCGGAGCGGGCAGGACCCCCGGTGCCAATTGGAAGGACGCTTGAAATGCAGACTCTTCAGCATTCGTATCGCGGGCTGAGCCTGGTAATGGAGCTGAACATCGACCGGCTGATGTCACTGATGATGATCGCCGGGGCACTCGCGTTTGGCGCATGGGTCGGATCCTTGTGATTCTGCCCATCTGACCGGTTTACAAGCGGCGCGCAGCCCATTGGGTGCGCGCCTTTTTCTTGGTTTTGACAAGCGCCGTCTTTCCCGTTACTCACGACCTAATGCTGCCATAATTCGGGTTGATTTGAGATGGATCGGGGGACTTCCGTAGGTACATCCTGCGCTGAACGTGCGTTGAGCACCCAAATGTTGTATCGCTTTATTCCGGCGATTTTCCTTGTGTTTGCAATGGCGTTTGCCGCCCTGCCGAACGTTGCCGAAGCTCAGAGCTATCGGTTCAACAACGTTCAGGTGGAAGGCAACCAGCGCATCCAGACTGCCACCATCATCACCTACGCGGGAATCGAACGTGGGAAGTCCGTTTCTGGCGGAGAGTTGAACGATGCGTATCAACGCATCCTTGACAGTGGTGTTTTTGAAACAGTCGACCTGGAGCCGCGCGGCAGTACGCTGGTAATCAAGGTCGAGGAATACCCCACCATCAACCTGATCAGCTTTGAGGGCAACCGCCGCATCAAGGATGAAAAGCTGGCTGAACTGATCGAATCCCAGTCCCGCCGCGTATTCAACCCGGGTCAGGCCGAACGGGATGCCGCGCTGCTGGCCGAAGTCTATTCCCAACAGGGCCGGGTGGCCGCTCGTGTAACGCCGCGGATCATCCGCCGCAGCGACAACCGGGTCGATCTGGTGTTCGAAATCGCCGAAGGCGACACCATCGAAGTCGAGCGCGTGTCCTTCGTCGGCAACCGTGTCTATTCCGACCGTCGCCTGCGCCGCGTGCTGCAGACCAAACAGGCCGGCCTGCTGCGGACCTTCATCCGCTCCGACACCCTGATCGAAGACCGAATTGAATTCGACAAGCAGGTTCTGCGCGATTTCTACCTGTCGCGCGGCTATGTCGACTTCAAGATCAACGGCACCAACGCCGAACTGACCCGCGAACGCGATGCCTTCTTCCTGGTCCTGGACGTGACCGAAGGCCAGCAGTTCAAGTTTGGTGAAATCTCGGTTGTCAGCGAAATCGCCGAAGCCGACTCCGATGTCTTCTTCGACGTGTTGAAGATCAAGCCGGGTGTCGTTTATTCCCCGACACTGGTTGAAAATTCGATCACCCGTCTGGAAACGCAGGCCGTGCGCGAAGGGCTGAACTTCGTCCGGATCGAACCGCGGATCAACCGCAATGACCGTGACCTGACGCTTGATGTGGAATTTGCGCTGGTGCGTGGCCCCCGTATCTTTGTCGAGCGGATCGACATCGAAGGCAACACCACCACGCTGGACCGTGTGATCCGTCAGCAGTTCCGCACCGTCGAAGGTGACCCGTTCAACCCGCGAGCCGTACGTCAGGCCGCCGAACGGATCCGCGCGCTTGGCTTCTTTGCCGAAGCGGATGTGGACGTGCGCGACGGTACGTCGCCGGATCAGGTGATCGTCGATGTGGATGTCGAAGAACAGCCCACCGGCTCGCTCAGCCTGGGTGGTAGCTACTCGGTCAATGACGGTTTCGGTATCGCTCTGGGCCTCACCGAGAACAACTTCCTGGGTCGTGGTCAGCGTCTGAGCTTCAGCGTGTCGACCGCAGAAGACACCAAGGAATACGTGCTTGGCTTCACCGAGCCGTTCCTGCTCGGCCGTGAACTGTCCTTTGGCATTGATCTGGGTGTGACCACTCAGAACTCCAGCTTCGCCGAATATGACACCGAAACCCGCTTCTTCCGCCCGTCGCTGACCTTTGCAACCGGTGAGCTGTCGCGCCTGTCGCTGCGCTATGGCTGGAGCGACAGTGAAATGATCTCGCGGTCGCCGCGGCGCCATGGTGCGGTGATCAACAATGAGATCAACCTTGGCAACCGCTCCTCCAGCGCGCTTGGGTTCACCTATACCTATGACAGCCGCCTGTCCGGTCTGAACCCGAATGCAGGCTTCCTGTTCGAGTTCGGCGCCGACTATGCGGGTCTGGGTGGGGACAACAAGTATATCCGCACCACGGCCAAGGCTGTAGCCCAAACGCAGATCCTTAACGAGGAAGTGACCCTGCGCGCCACCATCGAAGGCGGTGCCCTGAACTGGCGCAGCGGCAGCAACAGCCGCGCGGTGGACCGCTTCCTGCTGAACAGTGATACCTTCCGTGGGTTTGAGCCCGGCGGTATCGGCCCGCGCGACCAATCCATCGTTCCGGGTCTTGGCACCGCAGCCGATGATGCTCTGGGCGGCAACCTCTACGCCGTGGCCCGTCTGGAAGCGGAATTCCCGCTGGGCATCCCGGAAGAAATCGGCATCCGTGGGGGGCTGTTCTATGACGTGGGCAACCTTTGGAATATAGACAATGTGAACACCACCGGTGGCACGGTTGTCGGCGCCTCGGGATCGTTCCGCCATGTGGTCGGCTTCTCGATCCTCTGGACCACCGCCTTTGGACCGCTGCGCTTCAACTTCTCGAATGCTCTGAAGAAAGAGGCCTTCGACGAAGAACAGAGCTTTGACCTGACACTTCAGGCTCGGTTCTGATCTTGCGAATGACCAGATACGTTACGTGTATCAAACAGGCCACGCTGCTCCTTGCAGCGTGGCTTTTGATTTCGCTGCCCCTGGCGGCCCCTGCACAGCAGCTTGGCACTCCGACCGGGTCCATCCTGACAATCTCGTCCGACCGTCTGTTTGTCGAAAGCGCGTTCGGGCAGCGCATCGCGCGCGAGATCGAAGCCGAAAGCGCGGTGCTGGCGGCGGAGAATCGCAAGATCGAATCCGAACTGACCGCAGAGGAACAGGCCCTGACCGACCGCCGCCCCGCAATGGAGGCAGACGCTTTCAGGGTTCTGGCGGACGCCTTTGACGAAAAGGTACAGCAGATCCGGCGCGAACAGGAGGCCAAGGCGGTGGCCCTGGCAACCCGTCGCGACATGGCCCAGGTTGAGTTCTTTCGCATTGCCGCCCCGGTGCTGGAAGCGCTGATGCGCGAGACCGGCGCGGGGGTGATCCTGGAACGCTCCTCGGTGTTTCTGAGCGCCAATGCAACGGATGTGACGGACCTTGCGATCTCGCGGATCAACGCGGTCATGGGGGACGGCAGCGTCCCCGATGCCATCGAAGACGAAGAATAACCCCTTTGGCAAAGCCATGCCGGCGGCGCTTGCGCAGTGTGCCGGTGCTTGGTAGTCACCAAAGAGACATGCAAACACAGGAAAACCTCATATGACCGCCGAGCTGAAAAGCGCAGATATTCAAATGATCCAACGGATTCTGCCGCATCGTTATCCCTTTTTGCTTGTGGATAAAGTGGTGGACATTGACGGATATTCCTCGGCCCGCGGCATCAAGAATGTCACCATGAACGAACCCCATTTCCAGGGGCATTTTCCGGGAACTCCGATCATGCCGGGTGTCACCATCGTCGAAGCGATGGCACAGACCGCAGGCGTCATGCTGGGCATCGGGCTGGACATTGTCGATACGGATCTGCTGATCTACTTCATGAACATCGACAAGTGCAAATTCCGCCGCAAGGTGATCCCGGGCGACGTGCTGGAAATGCATGTGACCACTGTACGTGGCAAGCCGGGCGGCAAGATCTTCAAGTTTTCCGGCAAGGCTGTCGTTGAAGGTGAAGTCGCGGCTGAGGCCGAATTCACTGCAATGGTCGATATCCAGCAGGATTGAACCAGATGAGCCAAATTCATCCCAGTGCAATCATCGAAGAGGGCGCCACGTTGGGGGCCGACTGCGTCGTCGGCCCGTTCTGTGTCGTGGGTGCCCAGGTCGTGCTGGGCGATCGGGTCGAGCTGAAAAGCCACGTCGTGGTGACCGGTGACACCGAAATCGGTGATGACAGCGTTGTCTTCTCTTTCGCTGTGGTCGGTGAGATTCCGCAGGACCTCAAGTTCAAGGGCGAGCAGTGCCGCCTGGTGATCGGCAAGCGCAATCGCATCCGGGAGCATGTGACCATGAACCCCGGCACCGAAGGCGGTGGCGGTGAGACCCGAATTGGTGATGATGGTCTGTTCATGGCGGGCTGTCACATCGCTCATGACGCGCAGATCGGCAACAATGTGATCGTGGTGAACTCTGCTGCCGTGGCGGGCCACTGCGTCATCGAGGACAATGTGATCATCGGTGGTCTGTGCGGCATTCACCAGTTTGTCCGCATCGGGCGCGGTGCGATCATCGGGGCGCTGACCATGGTGACCAATGACGTCATTCCCTACGGTCTGGTGCAGGCCCCGCGGGGCGAGCTGGACGGTCTGAACCTTGTCGGTCTGAAGCGCCGTGGTGTACCACGTTCTGACATCACCGCGTTGCGGGCGGCCTTTCAGATGCTGGCGCAGGGCGAGGGAACGTTCCATGACCGGGCGCAGCGTCTGGGCGAAGAGGCCGAAAGCGAATACGTTCGAGAAATCGTCGACTTCGTCATGGGCCAAAGCGACCGGTCCTTCCTGACACCGGGGAGCTGACGATGCTGGCCTTGATCGCGGGGCAGGGTGCCTTGCCGGCCGAGCTGCTGGCGCGGCTCTCTCCGACGCCACTGATTTGCGCATTGTCGGGGTCCGAGCCGGACCAGGTGGTGCCCGAGCTGATCTTTCGCCTGGAAACGCTGGGCAGCTTCCTGCTGGAGCTGAAGGCCCGCGGCGTGACCACGGTCTGCATGGCGGGTGGTGTCCGCAGGCCGGTGGTGGATCCTGCGGCAATCGATGCGCAGACCCTGCCGCTGGTGCCGGTGATACAGGCCGCTTTGGCCACCGGCGATGATGGTGCCTTGCGGGCGGTGATCGGCATTTTCGAAGACGCCGGTCTGGACGTGCGCGCAGCCCAGGACATCGCGCCGGAGCTGCTGCTGGACGAAGGCATCCCGACCGCGCGCGTGCCCGATGATCGGGCCCGCCAGGATGCGGCGCGCGCCGCCGCGATCATCGGGGCCATGGCGCAGGTCGACGTTGGCCAATCCTGCGCGGTGCGCAACGGCCAGGCCCTTGCGATCGAAGGCGTATTCGGTACGGAATGGATGCTGGCCTCGCTTCAGGCGCGCCCGGACGGGCCCGGTGGGCTGCTGTTCAAGGCGCCCAAGGCTGGTCAGGACCGCCGCGTGGACCTGCCCGCCATCGGGCTGGATACCGTGGATCAGGTGATGCGCGCGGGGCTGGACGGCATCGTGCTGGAGGCCGGGAGCGTGATCATTCTGAACCGGGAAGAGGTCATTGCCGCCTGTGATCGGCTGGGCCTCTATCTCTGGCTGCGCAAGGCATGACGCTCAGGGTCTTTCTTCTGGCCGGAGAGCCGTCCGGGGATCGGCTGGGCGCTGCGTTGATGGAGGGCTTGCAGCAATTGGTGCCCGATGTCCGGTTTGACGGCGTCGGAGGCCCATTGATGCAAGCCAAGGGGCTGACCTCGCGCTTTCCGATGGAAGAGCTGTCGGTCATGGGCATTGCCGAGGTGCTGCCGAAATATCGGCATCTGAAGCGGCGCATCCGGGAAACGGCCGATGCCGTGATAGAAACGCAGCCGGATGTGCTGATCACCATCGACAGCCCCGACTTTTCGTTTCGCGTTGCCCGGCTTGTGCGGGAGCAGAGCGCGGTGCGGACCGTGCACTATGTAGCCCCGTCGGTCTGGGCCTGGAGGCCCAAGCGCGCGGCCAAGATGGCCCGCATGATCGATCATGTTCTGGCGCTGTTGCCATTTGAGCCGCCCTATATGCAG
>JALEGX010000131.1 GCA_022763485.1 Paracoccaceae bacterium
CCAAACACCTGGGCGAGCTTGCCAGGATGGCCGCCCAGGGTCACCGGGCGATCATGCTTTATCTGGTCCAGCGCACCGATTGCACCCGCTTTGCGCTGGCCGGTGATATCGACCCGGCCTATGCCAGCGCCTATGATGAGGCCAGCGCCGCCGGTGTGGAGCGCCTGATCTATACCACGCGGATCAGTCCGGACGGGGTGGAGCTGGACCAAGCCATATCCCAGCCCTGACACCCAAGCCGTAACACAGTGTGACTTCGCGACCTCTGGCCCTTTTGCGCCAGAGCGCTTAGATACGGGGACGACAAGAGTGATGGAGTCTGTCTTGAAGAAGTTGAACCGCGGCCGCACCACCAAGGATGGCATCCGAATTTACGAAGCGGGTGACTTTGCCGGAATGCACGCAGCCGGTGCGCTGGCGGCAAAGATCCTGGACGACATCGCCCCGCATGTGTTTCCCGGCCAGACCACCGAGGAAATCGACCGGATCATCACCCAGATGGTCGAAGACGCCGGGGCCGTTTCGGCAACGATCGGTTACAAGGGCTATCAGCATGCCAGCTGCATCAGCGTGAACCACGTTGTCTGCCACGGCATCCCCAGCTCCAAGACCCTGAAGGACGGCGACATCCTGAACATCGACGTGACCGTCATCGTGGATGGCTGGTTCGGCGACACCTCGCGGATGTATGTGGCCGGTCGCCTGCCGCGCAAGGCCGAACGCCTGATCCAGGTCACCCACGATTCGCTGATGAAGGGTATTGAAGCCGTCAAACCCGGCAACACCTTTGGCGACATCGGCCACGCGATCCAGACCTACGTGGAATCCCAGCGCATGAGCGTGGTGCGGGACTTCTGCGGGCACGGGCTGGGCGAAGTGTTCCACGCCCCCCCGAATGTCCTGCACTATGGCCGCCCGGGCACCGGTGCGGTGCTGGAAGAGGGTATGTTCTTCACCATCGAACCCATGGTGAACCTGGGTCGTCCGGAAACCAAGGTTCTGGCGGATGACTGGACGGCGGTGACGCGCGACAAATCACTGTCGGCACAGTTTGAACACTCCATCGGCGTAACGGCGGACGGGTGCGAGATCTTTACCCTGTCCCCCGGCGGGATGTTCCACCCGACCTATTCGTCTTCTTGAACCTGCGCCTGCTGCCGCCGCAACTGGTCCAGCAGAAGCGTAGCATCCGCCCAAGGGGTTACGGCGTCCTGTATGAACACGGGCGATGAACGGGCGCGGCGCTCCGGGCCCGTTTTGCTGTGTTCCGCAGCCTCAGGTGCCGGCCGGAAAAACCATGACAGTGTCTGATCCATGCGGTGAGCATAGCATGGATCGGTCAGAGCCCCAAAAGAGTGGGCAAGTCCCGCATGTCCCGGAAGCTTTCGGCGCCATGGGCCTCCAGCCGTTCGGCCGGGGTCAGCGCGGCAAAGCCCATGCACCGCATCCCGGCGCGGGCGGCGGCAAGTGTTCCGCTGGGGCTGTCCTCGATCACCACGCAGTCGCGGGCCTGCACATTGAAATGACTGGCCGCAGCCAGAAAAATCCCGGGATCCGGCTTGGCCACCCCCAGCGAATGGGCCGAAAAGATTGCCGGATGGAACCGCTCCCACAGGCCGTTCTGGCCCAGCGTGATCTTCATCTTGGCCTCACTGCCGTTGGACGCCACGCAATAGGGAATGCCGCGCCCATCCAGCAGGTCCAGCACATCCGGGATGCCGGGCACAAGGGGCACACCGGCCCGCAGCGCGGTATAGGTTTCCTCATAGACCTCATCGATCCAGCCCGAAGGCAGATCGGCGCCCATCTGGCGGGCCTTGTCCATGGCCGCAGACATGGTGGACCCCACGAACGCATCCATGCAGGCCTCCAAGCTCAGCGTCAGCCCATATCGGGCCAGGCTGTCGACCATGACCTGATTGGACACGGTTTCGCTGTCAACAAGGACACCGTCACAATCAAAGATGACCAGGTTTGGGATCGGATGGGTCTGGGGCATGGATCAGCCTTTCAAAGCGCAACGGCGCGACCCTGCCCCAAAGGCGGTAGCTGTTCAAATCCGGGTTGAGCAGATTTCTGCCCGGGCTGTTTCACTCTGCAACATTGCGCCACAGCAGGGTGACATGTGTGTCGCCATATTTGCGGTGGCCTTCCAGGTCAAACCCGTTCAGGGGTTGCATGGGCGCGTTTTCTTCCCAGACGATCAACGCGTCATCTGCGATCCAGCCCGCGTCCAGCGCCACCTGAAGCGCCTTCTGCCCAAGGCCCTTGCCATAGGGCGGGTCCAGAAACACCAGATCATACCCCTCATCCGGGCAGGGCCCCAAACGGGTTGCGTCACGCCGGATCAGCCGGGCCCGCGATGCGGCGCGGCAGATGTCGATGTTCTTCTGGACCAGACCGGCAGAGACGCGGCCATCATCCACGAAGGTCACATTTTGCGCACCGCGCGACAGCGCCTCCAGCCCCAGCGCGCCGGTGCCCGCAAAGAGATCCAGCACCCGCGCCCCGTTCAGGGCGCCGGTGTGGGTCAGAACGCTGAACAGGCTTTCGCGCACGCGGTCGGTGGTGGGGCGCAGATGCGCCCCGGCATCGCCCTTGCCAACCGAGGCCAGAGCCCGGCCTCGGAATTCTCCTGCGATGATCCTCACGCGCGCAGAAGCGGCTTCAGATCGGCCGCCGGATCGGCAACGATGGCCTTGTCCGCGGTCTTGCCACCGTCGATCAGGCGTTTCGCCACCATATAGGCGCGCGGATCGTTCATCGCGTCCACGGCCACCAGCTGATCACCAGTGTAGTACCAGAAGGACACGGTGCGCCCTTCACCCTGACGGGTGACAACGTTGTCATAGCCGGTGTTCAGCCCGGCAATCTGCAGCTTCACGTCGTACTGATCGGACCAGAACCACGGCTGCGCGACATAGGTCTTGTCCGCGCCCAGCATGTTGGCGGCAACGATTTCGGCCTGATCAATGGCGTTCGGCACGCTTTCCAGACGGATGCGGCCATCCTTGTAGGGGAAGGAAGCACAGTCGCCCGCAGCCCAGATCGACGCGTCAGAGGTCCGGCCATGGGCATCGGTGCGGATCCCGTTTTCCAGCTCGACCCCTGCCAGCTCGGCCAGTTGGGTCGACGGGGTGATGCCCACGCCCACGACAACGAAGTCGACCTCCAGTTCGCTGCCATCGCTGAGTACGGCACCGGTCACCTGACCATCGGTTCCGACCAGACGGTCCAGCCCGACGCCTTCGCGAATGTCGACACCGTGTTCCCCATGCAGGGAGCGGAAGTAATCCGAGGTCTCGGGTGCTGCCACACGTTGCAGGATGCGGTCCGCCATTTCGACCAGCGTCACCTGTACGCCGCGTTTGGCACAGACAGCCGCCGCTTCCAGACCGATGTAGCCACCGCCCACGATCAGCGTGCGCTTGCCTTCGACAACCGATGGGGCCATCGCGTCCACATCGGTCAGCCCACGCACCACGTAGACCCCGTTCAGATCGCCCCCGATCGCTGCCGGCAGATACCGTGGGTCCGACCCGGTGGTCAGCGCCAGCTGGTCATATGAGATCACCTCATCCCCGACTGTGACGGTCTTGGCCGCGGCATCAATCGCCGTGACCCGCTCGCCCAGCCGCAGGGTGATGTTGTTGTCGGCATAGAAGCTTTCCGGGCGCAGATAGAGGCGCTCGACCTCCATTTCACCAAGCAGATAGGCTTTGGACAGCGGTGGTCGCTGGTAGGGCAAAGCCTGCTCGGCCCCGATCAGCGTGATGGCGCCATCAAACCCATCCTTGCGCAACTTGGCCACCAGCGAAGAGCCGGCCTGGCCTGCCCCGATTACGACGATGTGACTCATCTTCGTCTTTGCCTCCCAACGACAGAGATTTTGAATGCAGGGACCCTATATGCGACGGGCCAACAAACGCAATTGCTGTCGAGGCAAGAAGATCTGATTTCCTGATTAGCCCAAACCGAATTCGACGTGCGGCGTCAGGCCAGACTGTCCATCTTGCGGGCCAGCTTGGCGTCCAGCGCGCTCAGCCCTTCAACGTCATGGGTGGTCAGAACCACATCGACGCGGCCATAGACATTTGACCATTCCGGGTGGTGGTTCCACTTCTCGGCCCAGATCGCCACCTTGGTCATCCAGGCAAAGGCATCGACAAACGTGTCGAAGCGGAATTGCTTGTGGATGGCGTCCCGCCCTTCGACCATTTCCCATCCGGTCTCAAAAAGCGGTCCCAGCAACGGGCCGCGTGTTTCGGCAGACAATCGTTCGGTCATTCCTGTTCCTCCACACGGTCTTTGCGGAAAGGGCCGTAATCCGTCAGGATTTCGATCTCTTCCGATACGGCCTCGCGCTCGGCCACCAGATACCGCTCCACGGCCTCGGCAAAGCCCGGATCCCCGAACCAGTGCAGGCTGTGGGTTTGCGTCGGCAGGTACCCGCGGGCCAGCTTGTGCTCACCCTGGGCGCCGGCCTCAACACGGCCAAGACCACGCGCGATCGCCTGATCGATCGCCTGATAATAGCACAATTCGAAATGCAGGAAGGGATGGTGTTCGGTGCAGCCCCAATAGCGGCCAAACAGAGTTTCACGCCCGATGAAGTTCAACGCCCCGGCAACCCAGCGCCCCTCGCGTTCGGCCAGAACCAGAACAACGTCCTGTGCCATGTCCCGATGCACCAGATCAAAGAACGCCCGCGTCAGATAGGGCGAGCCCCACTTGCGCGCGCCGGTGTCCTGGTAGAAGTGCCAGAACGCATCCCAATGTTCGGGTTGCAACTGATCCCCGGTGAAGGCCTGGATCGTGCCGCCAAAGGCCTGGGCCTGTTTGCGTTCCTTGCGGATGTTCTTGCGTTTGCGTGACGACAGGTCGGACAGGAACCCGTCAAAATCGGCATACCCTTTGTTCAGCCAGTGAAACTGCTGGCTGGAGCGCATCATCAACCCCATTTCACGGCCCATCCCGGCCTCTTCCTCGGTGCAGAAAGTCACATGAACCGAAGAGATCTGGTTGTCCGCCGCCAGCTGCACCATCCCCTGCACCAGGGCTGATTGCCCGATGCCATCATAGCCCCGACGCACCAGAAAGCGCCGTCCGGTTGCGGGGGTGAAAGGCACCGCGATCTGCAATTTGGGATAATAATGCCCGCCCGCGCGTTCATAGGCGTGGGCCCAGGAGTGATCGAAGATATATTCCCCCTGGCTGTGATACTTCACATAAAGCGGCGCGCAGGCCACCAGCATCCCGTCCATATAGGCGGTCAGATATTGCGGCTGCCAGCCGGTGCCCTGCCCCACGGATCCGCTGGTCTCCAGCGCCCGCAGGAACCTGTGGGTTGTGAAGGGGTCCAGAGGCGCTCCACCCTCTGCCACCTCCGGGCAGGCGCAGGCGTCCCAGTCTTCTGCGTCGATCTGGGACAGGGACGACAGAACCTGTATCTCGATCTGGGGTTGATCCATTGTACCCTCATGTCTTTAGGGCACTATCTGTGGCCTTGCCCCGATCGATCAAGATCAAAGCGCGGCTTGGTACATCTCGAATGTGATATTGTCCGCCACCCTGCGCGCGGCGTGCTCATCTGCTTGGGATGTGATCGTCCAGCACAGGATCGGCACGCCCTTTGCCTTCAGCTCGGCAATGCGTAGCCGGTCAAGGTCGGTGTGTTCATGGCTGACGAAACAGGCCCCGACCCGGTCAAAATCCGGAATCTCCCGCAGGTGGGCGCAGAGCGTCGGGGACATCCCCCACTCTTCGGGAACATAGGCGCTGGTGACGATGCCGCGCGGCACCTCGGGCAGCAATCGGGCCAGTTCCGCAACGCTGTTGGGGTTGAAGGACATGACCGCCAGATCCCCGTCATAGCCCCGGATCAGATCGGCCGCGGCCTGCTCCAGCGGGCCAACATCCCGCCCCATCGCGCCGTCCTGGTCCTTGATCTCGACCAGCAGTGGGACCTGCCCGTCAACCATGTCCAGCACTTCGGCAAAGTCCGGAATGGTTTCACCATCCCCGCCCAGCAATGGAATGTTGCGCGCCTCAGCCAGGCTTTGCTGACGGATCACGCCGGGGCGCCCCGCCAGTCGTTTCAGGCCGTAGTCATGAAACACCACGGCCTGATTGTCAGATGTCAGTTGCAGGTCGATCTCGATCCCGTAACCCGCCTCGATCGCGGCGCGGATTGCGGCGCGGCTGTTTTCGGGACGGCCCGCAGCGACATCATGCAAGGCACGATGCGCAACCGGACGCGTCAGAAGAGAGGCAGGCAGGACAGGGGTCATCGGATCTGGAAGACCCCGTCGATTTCAACAGCAACGCCCAGCGGCAGCGAGGGCGAGCTGACCGCCGAACGCGCATGACGCCCGGCGTCCCCCAGGGCTTCGACCAGGAAGTCGGAGGCGCCGTTGATGACCATCGGCTGCTGGGTGAAATCATCGGTCGAATTGACGAAGCCGCCCAGCTTGACCACTTTGACCAGCCGATCGAGGTCCCCGTCACACGCGGCTTTGACCTGTGCCAGCAGCGCGATTGCGCAGCGCTTGGCCGCGGCGGCCCCTGCTTCGACGTCCATGTCAGCGCCCAGCTTGCCGGTGATCAGACCGTTTTCATCCGCGGAAATCTGGCCCGAGACGTAGACGGTATCCCCGACCTTGACCCAAGGCACATAGTTCGCCGCAGGCGCGGGTGCGTCGGGCAGAGTTACACCCAGCTCGTTCAGTTTGGCTTCAAAGCTCATGCGCGTGTCCTCCGTGTCGCGTTCCGGCGCGGACGCTAACCGGGACGCGAGGCGGCGAAAAGCAGAAAATCAGCTTTCCCGGAACGCCTTGTTGAAATAATCCGCCATCGGCTTGACCAGATAGGTCATCGGGCTGCGATCATCGGTGCGGATATAGCTTTCCACCGGCATACCGGGAATCAGGGTGATCCCTTCGGGCAGCTTGTCCAACTCCCCGTCCTGCAACACGATTTCAGCCCGGTAATAGGACATCTGGCTGGCCTGATCTTCGAAAGCATCCGCCGATACCTGTGTCACGGTCCCAAACAGCTCGGGCGTCTGCCGCTGATCCAGGGTGGAAAAGCGCAGGGTGACGTCCTGGCCCACAAAGGTCTGGTCGATGTGGATCGGATCCACCCGTGCGGCGATCACCAGCGGACGGTCCTGCGGCACCAGATAGAGCACAGGATCGGCCGGACGAATGACCGAGCGGGGGGTGTGAACCGTCAGGCCATACACGATCCCCGAAACCGGTGCCGTGATGTCCAGACGGTCCAGGCGTTCCTGAAGCGAGCGCCGCTGTTCGGCCAGCTCAAGTTCGCGATATTGCAGGTCCCGCAGGCGGGAAATGGCTTCTTCCCGTTGGCGCGTCCGCAGCTTCAGCGTCTCGATTTCAATCTCGGTGATCCGGCCCTCTGCCTGCGCTTCGCTGGCCATCAGCTCGCCCAGCTCCCCTTCCAGGTTGGCCGCGTTCCGCCGCAGGTTCAACACGGTGGCGGCCTGCGCCAGCCCGCGATCCAGCAGCGACTGCTGGTTTTCCAGCTCTGCCGAGATCAGCTCAAGCTGCAGCCGGTAGGAATCCTGCTGTGACTTGATGCCAAGGATCTGATCCCGGATCTGACCCTGACGCTTGTCCAGCTGTTCGGTTTCCTTTTCGATGGAAATGCGGCGCGCTTCAAACAACCGTTCTTGACCGTTGATCAGCTGCTGCACCACCGGGCGCTCATTGGCAGCATCCAGAAGGTCCGGATCAAAGACGATAACGTCAGAGCCATCGCGCTCCGCTTCCAGCCTGCCACGGCGGGCAATCAGTTCGAACAACTGGCCTTCGACAATCAGCTTCTGGGATTCCAGCAGCTTTGCATCCAGCCGCAGCAGGGTCTGTCCGACCTCGACCCGGTCGCCCTCATCGACCAGGATCTCGGAAACGACACCGCCGTCCAGGTGCTGAACGATCTGCCGGTTGCGATCGACCTCAAGCCGTCCCGGCGCGATGATCGCACCCGCAATCGTGGCCTGCACAGCCCAGATGCCGAACCCACCGACCAGCAGCAGGACTGCCACGAACCCGATGATCAACGGTCGCAGCGGCGACCAACCTGTTTTCTCGCTCATCGTACGCCTCCCATCGCGGCGGTTTTCTGAAGGGCCTGATGGTTCACAACAACTTCACGCAGGACCTGATCCTTTGGTCCAAAGGCTTTGACCGTTCCGTGATCCAGCGCCAGAAGCATGTCACATTCCTGGATCGCGGCGGGTCTGTGCGCCATGATAAGCACCGATTTCCCTTCGCTCTTGAGCACCCGGATCGCATCATTCAGGGCTTGGGATCCCTCGTTGTCCAGGTTCGAGTTCGGCTCATCCAGGATGACGATCACCGGATCATCGTATAGCGCCCGGGCCAGGGCGATGCGCTGCATCTGCCCGCCAGACAGGCGCCCACCGCCTGCGCTGATCCGCGTGTCATACCCATCGGGCAGCTGGACGATCATGTCATGCGCAGCGGCTTTCTTGGCGGCGGCGACAACCTTCTCGGCATCCGGCATGCCCGAAAGACGGGCAATGTTCTGCGCAATCGTGCCTTCGAACAGCTGCACGCGCTGCGGCAGATAGCCAATGTGCTGGCCCAGCACGTCCGGGCCGTATTGGTCAAGCGCCGCACCGTCCAGGCGTACGGTCCCGCCTGCAGCGCGCCAGACACCTGTCAGCGCACGGGCCAGCGTCGACTTGCCGGATCCGGACGGGCCAATCACCCCCACGGCCTGTCCCGGCTCCACCCGGAAATTGACCGTACGCAGCTGTGCCCGCGTATCGCCGGGCGGCACCACGGTCAGGGACTGCACGTCCATCTTCGCCCGCGGCTGAGGCAGCTCGGTCCGGGCGTCTTCCTCGGGCATTTTTGTCAGAAGCTCGGCCAGGCTGTTCCAGCCTTTCATTGCGCGCTGCACCAGCGCCCATTGGCCGATTGCCAGCTCGATCGGCGCAAGCGCCCGCCCCAGAAGGATCGAAGAGGCGATCATGCCACCTGCGGTCACTTCGTTCTGCAGCACCAGATAAGCCCCCAGGCCCAGCATCGCCGATTGCAGGAACATGCGCAGCGTCTTCGTCATCGATGTGAACGTGCCGCCCACATCCGCCGCCTGCACGTTCTGCCCCAGAGAGGCATCCCGCGCCACTTTCCAGCGCGCGAAGGCCGCGCCGCGCATACCCATTGCCTGAATGGTTTCCGCTTCGGTGCGGATTTCTTCGGACATCAGGTTCGCACGATGCGTCGACACACCGGCCTTGGCCACCGGCCCGCGCGAAAACATCTGGTTGAACAGCGTGATGACGATGAGCACGGTTCCGCCGACGATCGCCAGATAACCCAGCCACGGGTGGAACAGCATGATCCCGAACAGGAAAAACGGCGTCCACGGAATGTCGAATGCGGACATCAGAACCGGCGAGGACACAAGCCGCTGCACCGATTCCAGATCCTGCAGGCCAGTCTGAGCCGCCGGATCCGGTGCCTGTGCCGATCTGCGGATCATCGCATCGAACACACGGCGGTCCAGCGCCGCCTGAAACCGGGCCCCGACGCGGCCCATGATACGGCCGCGCGCATAGTCCAGCAGCCCCATCATCCCATAAAGAAACGCAACCAGCAGCGACAGGGCGACCAGAGTTTCCTCGGACCGGCTGCCCAGAACGCGGTCATAGACCTGCAACATGTATAGCGGGCCCGTGAGCATCAACATGTTCACGAAAAAGCTGAACAGGCCAACGGTCCAGTACAAACCCCGGCTCTGGCGGCGTGCCGCGCGCAGCTCTTCCAACCCTGGGTTTTGGTGATGTGAACTCATAATTTCGTCTTCTATCTCATTACGCTTCGGCAACAGCATGGGCCATGAACTGCCCTCAACCGATCAATTTCTTGACGCCGAGCGTGTTTCCATTCCGTCACAACTTTATTAAGTCAAACAAAAGCCACTGGGAACCGACCCAAATCTGGTTAAATACACTCCGACACTGCGCCGGATAACAACAATTGGACTCTTACCCGAATGCGATTCATGCCGCGACCCCTTTTTTTGCTTGCGACCGGGCTCCTTTGCAGCGTTCTGTCCGCCTGTGCATCCCGACCGACTGACCTGCGTGAAAGCGGTGAAGTTTTCGACCCTTACGAGGGTACGAATCGGTCCATCCACGCCTTCAACCGTGGGGTCGACAAGGTCGCGTTCCGCCCTGCTTCCAAGGGCTATGTAACGGTTGTCCCCGCTCCGATGGTGACCAGCTTCTCCAACTTTGCGGAGAACCTGTCCATGCCGGGTCGTTTCGTGAATGCCCTGCTGCAAGGGGATCTGAAGGTTGCCGGGAACGCCCTGGCACGGTTCACCATGAACTCCACCATCGGCTTCGCCGGCCTTGCTGATCCGGCAACGGAATTCGAGGTTCCCCAGGTGGACACCGACTTTGGTGAAACCCTGCATGTCTGGGGCTTCGACGAAGGCGCCTATGTCGAACTGCCGCTGCTGGGCCCATCCACATCGCGCGACGCCGTCGGTATCCTGGTGGACTTTTTCACCAACCCGATCGGCTATGCCGAGAACCTTCCCGCGGACAACATCGAAACATACGCGGAAATCGTCCGACGCATGGGCAACCGCGGAAATTATTCGGACACCGTGGATGCGATCCTGTATGAAAGCGCCGACAGCTATTCGCAGTCTCGCCTGATCTATTTGCAAAACCGCCGGTTCCAGTTGGGTCAATCCGACGAAGCCAGCGAGATCGATCCGTTTGAGTTGAACACCGAAGGGTTCTGACATGTTTCGTCGTCATTTTCTTGCCGGGCTTGGCGCCCTGCTGACCGCAGTTCCGACAGTGTCCTGGGCACTGAACGAAAACACTGCGCGCACGCTCATCGACAATCTGGTTGGTGACATCAACAAGGTAATCGCCTCGGGCAAAGCCGAAAGCGCAATGTTCCGCGACTTCGAGCGCATCTTCCAACGCTACAGCGACACCTCCTATATCGCCGCCTATGCCATGGGCGTGGACGCGCGCCGGGCAACGTCTTCGCAGAAGAAGGCGTTCTCGAAAGCGTTCCAAGGGTATATCGCCCGCAAATACGGCCGCCGCTTCCGCGAATTCATTGGCGGACGTCTGGAAGTGACCGGCGTCAAGAAAGTGAAGAAGTGGTATGAGGTCAGCACCGTCGCCTATCTGCGTGGGCAGTCGCCCTTCGAAGTGACCTTCCTGGTCTCCGATCGCTCGGGCCGGGACCTGTTCTTCAACATGTTCATCGAGGGCGTGAACCTGCTGCTGACCGAGCGGACCGAAATCGGCGCCCTGCTGGACAAGCGCAAAGGCGATATCGACAAGCTGGTCGCAGATCTGAAGAAATCCGGCTGACCCGGAAACACCGTTCCAGACACATGAAAAAAGGGGCCTCGGCCCCTTTTCTTATTCGTAGTTCCGTTTGCGGGACATCTTGCCGATGCCGGGATTGAAACTGTTGGTGGGATCCACCGACTTGTAGAAATTCGCCAGATCAGGCTTGGCCGGATAGAGATGGCCTACATTGTGCTCAGCCGGGTATTCCGCACCGCGCTGATCCAGAATCCGCAGCATTTCAGCCTTCAGCGCCGGCACATCAACGCCTTTGCGCACGATGTAGTCCTGGTGCAGAACGTGGCACATGAAGTGGCCGTAATAGAGCTTGTGAACCAGCTTGTCGGTCAGCTCCTTCGGCAGCTCTTCCAGCCAGTCACGGTCATTGCGGCGCAAGGCGATATCCAGCGCCAGGATGTCCTCGACCTCGGACCGATGCACATTCATGTAGCGGATCGCGGCACCGGCGGCGGCGAAACGATGCAGCCCGGCGATCTTGGCTTCCCGCGGATCACACTCAAAGAAATCCAGCGCGGCGTATTCCTTCATCCCGCTCAACAAGGTGCGCGCTTCCCCTACCCCTTCATCCTTCATCTTCAGGATCAGATGGTGTTCATAGCGATCCCGAAAATCGGTCATCCGCTTGGGCAGAACCGTGGGCCAGAGCCGCGCCAGAACCTGCATGAACCTGTCGGTGAACCCGTTCAATCCTGGAATGCGGTTCAGCCGGGCATCAACCGCACCCTTGATTGCAAAGAACGTCGGCAACCGGTCCGTTCCCAGTTTGTCGATCATCACCACCGTGTCCTTGCCGTAGACTTCGGTGATGTCAAAAATCTCGCGGTGCATGTATTCGGCACTCACCGGCAGGCTTCCGCCGCCGCCAAGGATCTGGCGCCTGAGTTCGGTCAGCGCCTGCGGGTCATTGGCCCCGATATAGAAGGTCTGCTCAGCCTGATTCTTCGGGTAGGTGTCCAGGCGCACGGCAAAAACCGCCAGCTTGCCCGCGCAGCCTGCGGCCTCGTAAAGGCGGCGCTTGTCGGCATTGAACCGGGCCGGGGTCTGCGCATCCACATCCCGGACCCGTTGGGCATAGTCGGTGTCAGAGGCCTTGCGGTTGTCCGCCAGCAAATCGGCGTCGGTGTAATCCCCCGATTGCAGGCGGGTCAGGATCTCTTCGGGTGTGGTGCCCAGGTCGATGCCCAGATGATTGACCAGCTCAAGCTGGCCATCTTCGGTGATACGGGCATAAAGCGACAGCTCGGTATAGGACGGGCCGCGTTCCACCAGCGAGCCGCCCGAGTTGTTGCACACCCCACCGACAACCGACGCGCCGATGCAGGACGAGCCGATGACCGAATGCGGCAGGCGGCCCAGCGGCTCCAGCAGTTTTTCCAACCGGAACAGGGTTGCGCCGGGGAACGAAATGACCTGCTTCCCGTCGCGGATGAGCTGTAGCTGATCCATGCGCCGGGTGTTGATCAGAACGACGTCGCGGTCATAGCTGCCCTTCGGGGTCGACCCTTCGGTCAACCCGGTATTGGCCGCCTGCATGATCACGATCTTGTCCGCGGCTACGCAAGCCTGAAGAACGCGCCACAGTTCCGTGAGTGTGGCTGGCTGGACAACAGCAAGCGCATCCCCCTCGCCCGAGCGGAAGCCCGAGCGAAAGCGCTTGGTTTTCTTGTCGCCGGTCAGCGTGTGGCGCGATCCAACGATGGTACGCAGCTGCGAAACAAGAGCGTGATCATGCATGGCGGATCCTCCTCTGCCTTGGTCAGTAGGCCACCGAAGGCAACCAGGTCGCAAGGGCGGGCCAGAGGAAGACAAACGCAAGGCCGGTCAATTGCAGCAACACGAAGGGAATGATGCCGCGATAGATGTCGCCCAGCTTGATCTCGGGCGGGCAGACGCCTTTCAGATAGAAGAGCGCAAATCCCACGGGTGGCGTCAGGAACGAAGTCTGCAAGGTCACCGCCACCAGGATCACGAACCACACCAGCGCGGGTTCATCAATGGCCCCGAAGCCCGGAATATCAATGCCCAGCGCGTTCACGATCGGACGCATCAGGGGCAGCACGATCAGGGTGATCTCAATCCAGTCCAGAACGAAGCCCAGCAGGAAGACAATGAACAGGATGAACAGGATCGTGCCACTGGGACCGAAACCGGCACTGTGGATCATCTGTTCGATCAGCTCATCCCCGCCCAATTCGCGCAGCACGTAAGAGAAGACCGTGGCGCCCAAGAAGATGGCAAAGATATAGGCGGTGGTGTTGAACGTGGCCTTCAGCACGTTGATCAGCTTGTGGAAGGTCAGCTTGCGATACCCCAGCGCCAGCAGCGTCGCGCCCAGCGCGCCCACACCCGAGGCTTCGGTCGGCGTGGTCAGACCGGCAAAGATCGATCCCAGCACGGCAAAGATCAGCGCAAGCGTGGGCAGAACCGCGATCAGCACGTCCTTCACGGCGGCCCAATCCGGCGCTTTCGCCCCTTCGGGAACCGGCGCAACATCACGTTTGATCAGGGCGATCACGAAGATATAGGTCAGGTACAGGCCACCGATGATCACACCGGGGAAGACCGCGGCCATGAACAGATCGCCAACCGACAGGGCCATCTGGTCCGCCATGATCACCAGCATGATCGACGGCGGGATCAGGATCCCCAGCGTACCGGAGGCCGACACCACGCCCGCGGCCAGGGTCGGGGCATATTTCTGCTCCATCATCGAAGGCAGCGACAGCACGCCCAGCAGGACGACCGACGCACCAATGATGCCGGTCGAAGCCGCCAGGATGATACCGATCATGGTGACAGTGATCGCCAGACCACCGCGCACGGTGCCAAAGAGACGTTGCATGGACGACATCAAACGTTCGGCCACACCGGATTCGTCCAGCATCAGGCCCATGAAGATGAACATCGGAAGCGCCACCAGCACGGCGTTCGACATCGTGGCATAGACGCGGTTCACCACCGCACCCAGCGTCAGGTAGTCCAGACCGGTCAGCGTGCTTTCCAGCCCGGTCCACAACATCAGGTCATTGTCGAACAGATAGGCCATGCCACAGTAGGCCACACCAACACCCGCAAGGGTCCAGGCAACCGGGAAACCGGTGAACAGCAGCGCGATGAAGGTCAGGAACATCGCGATGACCAGCTTCTCCTCGGTGGTTTCCACCAGGAAAGTCAGCGCCACAGCCACCACGGCAAAGCCGATCAGAGCCCAGACGATCAGGCGAAGCCCCTTGCCCTGCCGCTCTTCTTCGAAGTTGGCAATCAGGGCGTGAACGTCGTGAACCAGTCGCGCCACGGCGGCCAGCGCCAGCATGACAAAGCTGATCGGGATGACTGCCTTCAGCGCCCAGCGTCCCGGCAGGCCCGTCGGACTGTCGGAGCGTTCGTTGACCCGCCAGCTTTCGTAGAAATAGTCATAGCCCTGGTCGATCATCAGCCAGATGAACGGCACCAGCAGGGCCAGAATGCCAAGGATTTCGATGATCCGCTGTGCCCGTCGGGACAGCTGCATATGCAGGATGTCGACCCGCACGTGGCTGTCGGTGACAAGCGCATAGGAAATGCCGATCATCGTCACCAGCCCGTAGAAATGCCACTGGATTTCATCCAGCTTCGGGTAGTTCTGGTTCAGCAGGTAGCGCAGGGTCACCTGGCTGACGATCGCGGTCACCAGCAGCAGGTTGGCCCACATCACGACGTTGCCGATTCCCTTGATCAGGTTATCGAGACCAACAGCGACCGGCTGGCGGTCGCGATCCTCGTGTTCCAGGATGTGTTCGTAGACTTCAATCGGGTCGTCACGCCCATTCAGTTGATCGGCCATCGGTTCCTCCTCCGGTCACGGCACCTCAGGGCGGGATTGCGCCCGGTCTTGTCTGAAAAGTGAGAAAATCAAGGGTGGGAGCGGTGGGTGGACACCGCTCCCTCGCACAAGCAGAAATTACTTGCGCGGGAGGAAAGCGTTCTCTTTCCAGATCGCGTAACCGTCGCGGAACTCGTTCATGTCGCCCAGAACTTTGGCGAAAAACTCGTTGTTCGCGGCTTCTTCCTGGGCCACTTCGTTCCAGGTGGACTTGAAGGTCGCCAGCATTTCGTCGTTCCACTGCTTGATCTGAACGTCGTTGTTTTCAACGTTGTCGATCAGGGCGGCGTGCTGGATGGCTTCACCTTCGGCAAAGCTGTCGGCCATCGAAGCTTTACACGCGTTTTCGATGATCGCCTGATGCTGTTCGGAGGCGCCGTTCCAGACGTCCTTGTTCACCAGCAGTTCGAACACGGTCGCCTGCTGATGCCAGCCGGGGAAGTAGTTGAACTTGACCAGCTTGTGGAAGCCCAGACGCGCATCGATGGCAGGCATAGAGAATTCGGTTGCGTCAATCGCGCCTTTTTCCAGCGCGGGGAAGATTTCACCACCCGGCAGCAGCGAGGTTGCAACGCCCAGTTTCTGCATGACTTTGCCACCCAGACCGAAGAAGCGCATCTTCAGGCCGTCCAGGTCTGCGGGGCTGTTGATTTCCTTGGCGAACCAGCCGGAGGTTTCCGGGGCAATGATCGCGCAGGGGATGACTTTGACGTTGTAGCCCGCCTGGTCATACATTTCCTGATACAGCGACATGCCGTTGCCATAGTAGAGCCACGCCATGTATTCGCCGGCTTCCGGACCAAACGGCACGGCCGAGAACAGCGGCGCGGCCGGGATCTTGCCCGCCCAGTAACCCGCAGTGGTGTAGCCCGAGTTGATCTTGCCGGACGACACGGCGTCCAGGATTTCGAACGGCGGAACCAGCTTGCCCGGTTCATAGACCTTCATCTTGAGCGAGCCGCCCGACATCAGCTTCAGCTGTTCGGCAACACGCGGGATCGGCGATCCCAGACCCGGCAGCGATGTCGAGAAGGCGATCGGCGTCTTCAGCAGCATCTTGTCGGCAGCCATGGCAGCGGGGGCAGTCAGCAGCGACGCCGCAACGGCCAGAGTGGTCAGTGTCTTCTTCATGGGGATCTCCTCCAGATCAGTTAAAGCCGCTCCCACGGCCGGGCCTCGATGTGAGGCGATGCATGGTAAATATTATTGACCACAAAAATTGGTCAACAATTTTATTTACCACTCATCCCGGCCAGACACTGGTTCAGCGGGTTCTCCAAGAAATCAAAAATTGAGCTTCCGGATGGGGTGTTTTCCTATTACTTGTGCAAAAACATCATGTTGAAAGGAAAATCGGCCTCCGTATTTCTGGGTATATCCAAGTTGATTTTTGGTCGATCAGTGGTAAATTAATAGAACAACCGATGATTCAAATCTTTTTGCGAGGTGACCCTGTCGATGGCCGAATCCAGCCCTTTTGACCCCGTCGGACACGAATCGGTTGCCGAAGCGGTGATCGAACAGATCGAGCAAATGATCGTGGATGGCATCCTCAAAGAAGGGCGCAAACTGCCCTCTGAACGGGATCTGGCCGATGCGATGGGAGTGTCCCGTCCCAAGCTGCGTGAAGCGTTGCAGACGCTGGAACAACGGGGGTTGATTCACGTGCGTCATGGCGAGGGCAGCTTCATCGCACAACTGACCGGACGCGCGATGTCCCCTGCCCTGCTGGACCTCTATGCCCGCCACGGCAGCGCCTTCTACGATTACATGGAATACCGCCGCGAGCAGGAAGCCTTCGCTTCACGACTGGCGGCAGAGCGCGCGACCGAGGCCGACAAGCAGCGCCTGCGCGACATTGTTCACGACCTTCAGGTCAGCTGGGAAAACGATGACCATGAAGCGTCGCGGGATGCGGATTTCCGGCTGCATGTTGCCGTCGTGGACGCCAGCCAGAACACCACGCTGATCCACATGATGGCCTCGATCTATGATCTGACCAAGCAGGGCGTCTTCTACAATCGTTCGTTCCTGCGCACGATGGATGGGAGTGGCCGGACGCTTCTGGCCCAGCATATCGAGATCGCGGATGCAATCATCGCCGGGGACCCTGATCGAGCCGAGACCGCATCACGGGTCCATATGGATTTTGTCGAGGATTCCTATCGCAAGGGCCGTGAACAGGCCCGGCGCGAGGCGCTGGCGGAAAAACGGCGCAAACTGTCCGCCTGAGCTCTCAGGTGCCCGCCAGCTCCAGCCGCATGAACGCGCTGTTGGGGTCTTCGTCATATCCCGGAATGGGCGGGCAGTAGGCATAGCCCAGCTTTTCATAGAGCGCCCGGGCCGCATCATATTCCGGCAACAGATCGGAACCGGTCTCCAGCACCAGAGCCGAAACGCCTGCGGTTCGGGCCTCCTCGGCCAGATGCTGCATAATCTGTCGCGCCAGTCCGCGCCCACGCGCAGCGCCCGAGACATAGACCGATTTCACCTCGGCCGATCCATCCTCAAGCCGCTTCAGCGCCCCACAGCCAAGCGCCTGCTCCTGCTCGAACAGCGCCCAGAACCGCACGTCGGGTCCGCGCAGCTCCTCTACCCCGAAGGTATGGTCACTTTCGGCCGGTGCAGCCCCTGCGCCATGCGCCAGGTTTGCCTCGATCAACGGGCGAAGCTCCGAAGAGCCCGGATCCGCCTGCCGAATCTCAATCATTGTCAGTGGGTCCAGGGACCGCGACGGTCGGTGGCGAAATTCTCGCCATAGCCACGCGCCCGGATGTTGGCCTTGCGCTCATGCGGTTCGACCACCTGTGCGTCAATGCCATGCGCTTCGGCATAGCTCAGCGCGGCTTCCTTGCTGTCGAAGCGCAGGCGCACCTGAGTCTGGGTGTCGTCGGACGAGGTCCAGCCCATCAACGGGTCCACTTCGCGGGACGATCCCTGCGCATATTCCAGAACCCATTTCCGTGTCTTGGCCATCCCCGATGTCATGGCATTTCGGGCTGGCTTGAAAATCCGCGCACGCATCGCAGTCTCCATCGTCTTTGGCTGCACCCTATATGCGCGCTTCCGCAACAGGCGGCAAGGTCTCAAATGTCTCAGCCCCGCGCCTGCGGCGATGCCGACACGCCAAAGCGCCCTTGCACCCCGCGCATTGACACATAGGTCCTGCCCCAAGCGGGTCATTCCGGCCCCGCAACAATCGCCCCCTTGCACAAGAACAAAAACAGATCAAAATCGGTCCGGAAAGGAATCTCCCCGAATGCCCTACGCCCATTCCGACAAATCCGAACCGTTGATGCACGCCCCCGCTCCAGAGGTACGCGCACGCCCCAAGCTGGAAGGTGGCATCCGCTTTCAGATGCACAGCGAGTTTTCACCGGCCGGTGATCAGCCCACCGCCATTGCGGAGCTGTCGCAGGGGGTGAACGACGGTGAACGGGATCAGGTGTTGCTGGGAGCAACCGGCACCGGCAAGACCTTTACCATGGCCAAGGTGATCGAGGAGACACAACGCCCGGCCATCATTCTGGCCCCGAACAAAACGCTGGCCGCGCAGCTATACGGCGAGTTCAAGGGCTTCTTCCCGGAGAACGCGGTGGAATACTTCGTCTCCTACTACGACTACTACCAGCCCGAGGCCTATGTGGCGCGGTCCGACACCTATATCGAGAAGGAAAGCCAGATCAACGAGCAGATCGACCGGATGCGCCACTCGGCCACCCGGGCGCTGCTGGAACGGGACGATGTGATCATCGTGGCCTCCGTCTCCTGTATCTACGGTATCGGCTCGGTCGAAACCTATGGCGCGATGACACAGGACCTGAAGGCGGGCAGCGAATACGACCAGCGGGCGGTGATTGCCGATCTGGTGGCCCAGCAATACCGGCGCAACGATCAGGCGTTTCAGCGCGGGTCGTTCCGGGTGCGCGGTGACGTGCTGGAGATCTGGCCCGCCCACCTGGAGGACCGCGCCTGGAAGCTGTCCTTCTTTGGCGAAGAGCTGGAACAGATCACCGAATTCGACCCGCTGACCGGGGAGCGCACCGACACGTTCGACCAGATCCGGGTCTATGCAAATTCGCACTATGTAACCCCCAAACCCACGATGCAGCAGGCCATCATCGGCATCAAGAAAGAGCTGCGGATGCGGCTGGACCAGCTGGTGGGCGAAGGCAAGTTGCTGGAGGCGCAACGCCTGGAGCAGCGCACCAACTTCGATCTGGAAATGCTGGAGGCCACCGGCGTCTGCAACGGGATCGAAAACTACTCGCGCTACCTGACCGGGCGCGCGCCGGGCGAGCCGCCCCCGACCCTGTTCGAATTCATCCCCGACAATGCCATCGTCTTTGCCGATGAAAGCCACGTCAGCGTGCCGCAGATCGGCGGCATGTACCGGGGCGACTATCGCCGCAAGTTCACGCTGGCCGAACACGGCTTCCGCCTGCCGTCCTGCATGGACAACCGTCCGCTGAAGTTCGAGGAATGGGACGCCATGCGCCCGCAGTCGGTCTTTGTCTCGGCCACGCCCGCAGCGTGGGAGCTGGATCAATCCGGCGGCGTCTTCACCGAACAGGTGATCCGCCCCACCGGGCTGCTGGATCCGGAGGTGGAAATCCGCCCCGTCGAGATGCAGGTGGACGATCTGCTGGATGAGGTGCGCAAGGTGACAGCAGAAGGGTTCCGCACACTTGTCACCACGCTGACCAAACGCATGGCCGAAGATCTGACCGAATACATGCATGAACAGGGCGTCAAGGTCCGCTACATGCACTCCGACATCGACACGATCGAACGGATTGAGATCCTGCGCGACCTGCGACTTGGCGCGTTTGACGTGCTGGTTGGCATCAACCTGCTGCGTGAGGGTCTGGATATCCCCGAATGCGGGCTGGTCGCCATTCTGGACGCCGACAAGGAGGGCTTCCTGCGGTCCGAAACCTCGCTGGTGCAGACCATCGGCCGGGCGGCGCGGAACGCCGAGGGCCGGGTGATCATGTATGCCGACAAGATCACCGGCTCGATGGAACGCGCGCTCAATGAAACCAACCGCCGCCGCGCCAAACAGATCGCCTATAACGAGGAACATGGCATCACGCCGGAGACGGTGAAGAAGAACGTCGAGGACGTGCTGGCGGGCCTCTATGAAGGCGACGTGGACATGAACCGCGTCACCGCCAAGATCGACAAGCCCATGCATGGCGCCAACCTTGAGGCCCATCTGGACGGGCTGCGCGGCGAAATGCGCAAGGCAGCCGAAAACCTGGAGTTCGAAGAAGCCGCCCGCCTGCGGGATGAGATCAAACGGCTGGAGGCCGTGGATCTGGCCGTCGCCGACGACCCGATGGCCCGCCAATGGGCGGTGGAAAAAGCCTCGGACGACGCGGTCAAATCACGGGGGCGCTCAACCGCCGGTCGGCCAGGGCAGCGCGGGGGGAATGTGAAGCGGCGGAAGCGTTGAAGTCCTACCGCAGCCTCACGCCGCCTTTCACGATTTCCCCACGCAGGAACAGCTCCGCCTGATCAACCTGTGGGAACTGCTCCTTCCAGTCCCGAAAACGATCGTTCGACACGATAGGAGCGCTCAAATCTGTTGCGGCCTGGATCAGCAGCGGATCAGCTGGCGTGCCCTTGGGGGCAACATAAATCCGATTTTCCGGGTAATGCAGGGCTTGAGACAGCTTGTATGGGTTCATGTACCGGTCGGCCACCAGATAGCCGACGTTTGCATCAAACCAGATCACCGGTTCGAAACCCGCTGCGACCAATTTTTCAATGACCAGCCGCACCGAATGCAAATTCGGCTCATCACGCCGCCAATAGAGGACGTTCGATCCATCAACCACGGCCCATCGCGGTCGCTTCTTGCGAGCGGCTCTGACAGCCAGAAAGGCCGCGCAGGCACAGCCGAATACGGCAGCGACAAGCGGGGGTGTCACAGAAGGGCCGAAAATCAGCACGGACCAGAGGCCCAGCCCAATCGAAAAAAGAAATAGAAACAAAGCCTTCAACATGACCCTGTGATATCGGAACAGCGAAGTTTATCAACCCGATTGTTTCCCATACTTCAAACACAGGTCTGACCAAAACTCCGAAAAAGCAGACGAACCCGGTATGATCAGGCGCTCAGCCTGGCATCTTGTAGATTTCAGACCCAATGATGGCCTTGCATTAATTTCCTCCTTTGGTAGAAAAATTTATCTCGAAACATATAGAAAACAATATGCGACTGTTTTTTACTTCATTTATCGCCAGCATTGTCCTGTCGGCTTCCGCATGGTCCGCGGAAGTCACAAACTGCCACCAATTCGTAACATCAGACACGACACGTCTCAAATGCTATGACCACACGACTGGCTTTAACTCAACGAATAAAGCCGATGGCGACGAAATCACAACAAGACCAAAGATCGTCGAGGCAGAGCAAATAAAAAGCAGCAAATGGGTAGCAAGAAAAGAAGTTTCTGAGATCGACGATTCTACAAACGTCTTTCTCAGCTTAACATCTGAAGAGAACATAAGTGGACGGTTTGGAGGCCCCGGGCCGATGACGATGTATATTGCATGCCGAGAGAACACCACAAGCTTGTGGATTATTTTCAACGGCCACCACATGTCGGACTACCAATATGGAACCGTTACTTATCGGCTCGACAAAACGCCAGCCAAAAAGAAAAGCATGAGAGAATCCACCGACAATCAAGCGCTGGGCCTTTGGCGTGGAGGCGGCTCAATACCTTTTATCAAAGCTATGTTCGGGCACAATAAGATGCTGGTAAAAGCCACCCCTTACGGCGAGAATGCTGTGCAGGCAACGTTTGAAATTACGGGTCTGGAACAGGATATTTCTGATTTGCGAAAAGCATGCCATTGGTGACAGAAGGATAACTGAGGGCAAACTCCCCCAAAAGTTTTTCACCTCACATCCAAGCTCAAACCTGTCTCTTTTTTGACCACTCCCAGAAATAGGTCGAACGTCATTCAAAACCTCCAGAGCGCAGCCCAGATATAGGAACACCGAAACCTATAAATCTGATTGTTTCCTGTATTCGAAAGGGAGACTTTGCGGGTTTTCAGACAATATCGCCCGCATCATGGCGCTGCGCGGGCGGCAACGCCCGCCGCCCCATTCGACAAATCGCACCACATACCCTACCCTCACCCCATGAAACGCGCGGTCTATGTCCTTTCGCTTGCCTATGCGGTCTTCTTTGGGTGGGCCTGGTTTGACACCGCCACTGGCTCGATGGATGCGGCCGGTCGGGGGATGGCTTTGGGCTTTCTGGTTGTCGGGATCGGCATCACGTTGTTCTTCCTGATCCCGGCGCTGATCCTGACTCTGCGCGACAAGGCGCCGAAATGGGCGCTGGGGTTGGCGATTGCCCCGGCTGCGCTCTTTGTCTTTCTGTCCTTGGGGGCCGTGGTTTAGGCAGCGCGGGCTAGTAAAAGCCCGTCAGCGCCTTGATGCCATGCGGGCAAACGGCAGATCACCCGCATGGCCGATAAGGGTCTTCAGAAATCGAACAGATCGTCCAGGAAGCCACCGCGTTTCTTTTTCTTGCGGTACTTCCGGTCATAGTCGTCATCATAGTCCCGCCCGCGCGACTGCTGGGGCGGCGGCGGGGCGCTGTAGGCGGCGGAGCGTTCGATGATCTTGTCCAACTCTCCGCGGTCCAGCCAGACACCCCGACAGGTGGGGCAATAGTCGATCTCGACCCCGCTGCGGTCAGTGATCACAAGTGGCGTTCCGTCAATCGGACATTTCATCGGCGTCTCCTCTGGTTGCTCCCCATCAGATAGGCACTCAACCAGAGGATTCCACCTGCGACAGATCTGTCCCGCCCCCGTTGAGCGGGTTTCGGCGCTTATTGCGTGACGCTCAGCCCCAGCATCCGCCACACTTGCATACCGCCCCGGTAGTAGTGGATCATCTCTGCCGGGAAGCCCGCCTCGATCA
>JALEGX010000132.1 GCA_022763485.1 Paracoccaceae bacterium
AACGACCAGCGTATCGCCGCTCTGGACGCGTTCGAGCACGCGTGCCAGCACCGGTCGCGCGCGATTGCCGCCCGAGGCGTGCTCTTCAAAGATCTCGGCGCATCCCGCAGACTGCAGGGCCTCAGACTGGGGCAGGGGGGTCTGATCCTCTGTGGAAACACGGGCGTAGCCTATCAGGGGCATGAAAACGGGCCGTTTGCAATTTTATGTATCATCAATAAACGACCGTTTGGCAGTAAGTATATGAGCTGTTCTTGCTTTTTGGCAATCTTTGCCATACATCTTACAGAGAGGGAGACGACTATGGGCACAATGAATATTTCGTTGCCGGACCCGATGAAGAGCTGGGTCGAAGAACAGGCAAAGACCGGACGCTATGCCAATTCCAGCGACTATGTTCGCGACCTGATCCGGCGTGACCGTGCCCGTCGTGAGGCCGTTGCGGAAATTCAGGCTGCTGTCGACGTAGGCCTCACCAGCGGGCCGGCGGCCCCGCTTGATCGTGGCACGTTCAAGTCCCGGATGCGCGCCGAATATGCCGAAGAATAGCCGTTGGGTCATTCGATCCGCCGCTCAAACCGATTTGTCCAACATCTGGCGTTACGGCGCAGACAACTGGGGCATCGAACAGGCAGATAGCTATGCGGATGGTTTATTCGCGCTCTTCGATCTACTTTCTGACTTTCCAGAGATGGCCCGGGAACGCGGCGAGTTCATTCCCCCAGTACGCATCCATCCCAGTGGCGTGCACCTGGTGATCTACCGGGCGCAGGGGCAGGGGGTTGAGATCATCCGCATATTGCATGCCCACCAGAACCTGACGGCCTATCTCCTGGAGGGATGAGTGTCACAGTCCTGCGGCCCTGGTCAGGTTCACGCGGAACCGATCCCGCCTGCGCAGATAGCGGCGGGTCATTTCGGCGGAGGTGTGGCCGAGGTGTTTCTGGACATAGCGTTCGTCGACCTCGGCGGAACTGGCGAGACCGGCGCGGAGGGAATGGCCGGAGAACAGCCGCAAGCGGTCTTTCTCTGGGAGGTCGGCGCGGATGCCGGCGGCGAGGACGGTTTGTTTGATCAGGCGGGCGACGTGTTTGTCGTTGAGGCGGGTTTCCAGGGCGCGTTTGCCATCGCGGGAGGTGCGGGTGAAGATGGGGCCGAAGTCGATTCTGGCAAAGTGCAGCCATTGTTCGAGCGCGTGAACCGGGCAGGTTTGTTCCGAAGACCCGCGGCCGATCTCGACCTCACGCCAGCCGGTTTTGGCATTGAGCGTGAGCAGGGCGCCACCCTCGAATATCCCGATCCAGCCGCCGGAGTCGGGCGTGTCGTCCTTGCCGACATCGAGGCTGACGATTTCCGAGCGGCGCAGGCCCCCGGCATAGCCGATCAGCAAGATCGCGCGATCCCGCAGGCCCCGCAGATCGTGGGGCAGGGTGGCCAGCATGGCGAGGATGTCCTCGGCGCCGATGGCTTCTTTCTGCACCGGGGGGCGGGCGTGTTTGCGTTTGATCCCGGCCAGCACGGTGGCGATATGGCG
The DNA here is from genome assembly GCA_022763485.1 of Paracoccaceae bacterium. Lineage (GTDB taxonomy): Bacteria > Pseudomonadota > Alphaproteobacteria > Rhodobacterales > Rhodobacteraceae > Aliisedimentitalea. The sequence goes on from JALEGX010000132.1 coordinate 1,535, forward strand.
GTTCTTGCGGTCGAGCGTCAGGCCGCGCTGAGCGTAATTCCAGGCGAGGCCGGAGAGGCGGCGCTCGATGGTCGAGACCGAAAGGGCAGGGGTGTTGCCATCCGGCGCGGCCAGATCGGCGAGGTAAAGCCCGATCATTTCCGGCGAGGGAGGCAGGGGATCGGCACCCTTCATCCGGCACCAGCGTGAAAAATGCGCCCAGTCCCTTGCGTAGGCTTTCTGCGTGTTCTCGGAGGCGGCGGCGCGGGCATAGTCGCGCGCGGTGTCCACCAGCCGATCCAGCGTGCCCGACCCCGCAACATGGGAGGGCAGGGCGATGTCGTCAGCCTCGTCTTGTTTTGGGGAGGCGTGAGGATTATACTCCTTTGACATACGTATTCTCCGGGAGGTTTCTATGAGGCGAGTCAAGGTCAATCTGACGCTGGACGCGGACGTGGCGGAAACGGCCCGGTCGCTGGGGCTGAACATGTCGCGCCTCGCGGAGGCGGCGATTTCCGAGGCCGCCAAGGTGGAACGCAACCGGCGCTGGCGCGAGGAAAACAGTGCGGCGATCAGCGCCTATGCCGACGAGGTGGCGCAAGAGGGCCTGCCCCTTGCGCGGTACAGAAGTTTCTGAGGCGCGGCCCCGATGGCGCAATTCGATCTTTACCGGTTGAGCGGCGGGCAGCTTGTGGTGGATCTGCAGACCGACCTGATCGGGATCGAGGCCTCGCGGGTGGTGGCCCCGCTGCGCGAGGCGGGCCGGTATGCGGCCTTTCCGGGGCTGACGCCGACGGTCGAGGTCGAAGGAGCGACGTGGATCGTGCGCGTTCAGGAACTGGCCGCCGTTCCGGGGGCGGAATTGCGCGACGTTGTCGGCTCTTTGTCCGGGCATCGGGACGCGTTGAAACGCGCGCTGGATATCCTGATCGACGGCGTTTGACGGGGATCGGGCGAAAGCGCGCCGATCTCTCTGGTTGTGCTGAGCCGCGTTGAACGTATCAGACGGGGCTGAGGCTGATTTCCCGGTCCTTAGCGGCATCTTTTCCCTGATATCCTGCGCAAAATGGGGCTGTGTTGTACCCTAATCCATTTATGTCCGATAATGCAACATTATTGGACATAAAAAGAATTGGCAAAGAGGGGCGGTTTGAATACTAAATGGTAGGCAAAAGCGCCGTGAGAGGTTAGTGTTGCGGCATGACATACCAGCCCACAGCCATCTCGAACGACCTTGGCAACCTACCGCACTTGCCGGGCTGGGTCACCTCCGGCCGCGCGGAAACCCTTGAAACTGTGGCCTTTCGGTCGGGGGCGGCGCTCACGGTACTCGACCAGCTGGTTTGCGATCCGCGATATGGCGTGCCGGTGAAGCTGCTTGCGAACCGGCTGGCGCTGAGTGCCGCGACAGCCATCTCGAAACTTGAAGGCCGACTTGCGCGGGAGGCTGATATTCGCGACGCCTATCACCTGACGCCGCCGGGCGAGGCGCGGGGGCCGGATGGCGATCTACTGGCGTTCTGGCGCGATGCCGCTCGCCTGCGGGCAGGCGGGACGGGTGAGATTGCAGACCTGGTTGGTGCGGACTTTGCCGGGGGGTTGGGCGTTTGGCTTAAAGTAGGACAGGATCATGCCCGGACCCAAGGGCCGCTTGCGGGCTGCGGGGCTGTCCTGCGTGCCGTGCTCGACGTCGATGATCGGGCGGAGCGGGTCGCCTGCTTGCTGTCCGACATCGTTCTGGCGCGGGCGCTGAACTGGAAGGCGGTGCTGCCGGTTACGGCGCAGCGGCTCACCAAGGGGATGTTGCGCGATCTGACAACGAGCGGGCAGGGGGCCGAACTGGCGGTTCAGGCGCGTTTCCTCGAATCCATCGAGGACGCGATCCGGCAGGCGCGGGACCTGGCCCGCCGGGCCGAGGCACTTCGCACTGTGGCCCCGAAGCTCCGGGCGAAAGGATCGGATGCGGCGGTCGGGCTGTTCCTGACCGAGGATGCCGTGGCGCCGGCCTCGATGCTGTCGCCGCGCATCCGGGGCACCAACATTCCGATGACCGACCGGGCCGCGCGGCGGTTCTGCGACCGGCTGGTCGAACTCGGTGTTGCGCGGGAGCTGACCGGGCGGGCGAGTTTCCGGCTCTATGGGTTATGAGCATGGCCAGCAGAAGTGGATACCGGTTCTGCGGTTCGGCCATGCGACCATTAAAGGGCGCATCATGACAACAGCGACCCGGAAACGGAAACCGGCGGATGAAGGTGGCGCCGTCTTTGACCGGGAGCTGAACGACCTGCCGCCGGAGTTGCGCTGGCGCGAATGGATGGGGCGGATCGAGGCGGTGCTGTTCGCAAGTGCGTCGCCGGTCGGGCGCGAGGATCTGGCGCGGGTGGTGGGGCAGGGGGCCTCGGTCGAGTTGCTGATCGAGGATATTCAGGCCGAGCTAACGGGTCGCCCCTATGAACTCGCGCAGGTGCCGGGTGGCTGGATGTTCCGGACCAGGGCCCAGTTCGCCGAGGCGATCAAGACGGCGGCCGATCTCGGAGAGCAGTCGCTGGCCTTCACCGAGATGGAAATGGGCGTGCTCTGCGCCATCGCCTACCACCAGCCGATCGACCGCGCCGGGCTGGCCGACATCTTCGGCAAGGAGGTCAGCCGCGATCTGCTCGCCCGGCTGCGCTACAAGGATTTGATTGCGAGCGGGCCGCGGTCGCCGCGCCCGGGAGCGCCGCATACCTTCGTGACGACCGAGACGTTTCTGGTGACGTTCGATCTGCGGAGCCTGCGGGACCTCCCGGACATGAAGCTGGTTGAACACCCCGTCTAACCGGCTTCGCTCAAGCAAACTGCCATGCTACCCGCCTTGATGAGTGTCAATTGACGGGTCGTTGCACAGGCCGGTCGAACCGAGGTTCATTCTGTCCTGCCGTCGTCATGCTCTGCGTGTGAAACCTTTTGGGCTTTCTTGTGATGTGACTCACATCACGTTGGCACATTGCGATGCCGTCGGGAGGGGGTATCCATCCCATCACTTCTCGGCAGAAATCAACAAGCATGGTTCACTGCAGGAAGTCTCCGGCCGGCTGGCCGAGTTCACCGAACGCCAGCGTATTGTCGGCAAATCCGCCTTCGACGCGCTGTCCGTGCGCTACGAGGGCTCCTGAGGATAGGCGAAGTGGTTTATTCTTCGGTAAGTGCGAAATCCATGGATCTCCTCGTAAGCACATAAAAATAGGAACTTTTTTCAACGCTTGAAGAAATCGTAATCAATCAGCAATGGTTGGCCATGCTGGCGCCCATCAGCGCTGCCTCTTGGAAGGCTTCGCTGATGGTGGGGTGGGCATGGATGGTAGCGGCCACGTCCTCCAGGCGCAGGCCCGCCTCGATCGCGAGAGCAAAGCCCGACACCAGTTCTGACACGCCGGGGCCCGTGGCCTGCACGCCAAGGATCAGGTGATCGGTTTCACGGGCAACGATGCGCACGAAGCCTTCGACGTCATCCAGCGTGAGCACTCGGCCATTGGCGCGTAACGAGAATTCCTTGACCAGGGTCTTGGTATCCTCGGGTACTTCGCTGGGCAGATAGCCAACGCTGACGATTTCGGGATCGGTGAAGCAGACGGCAGGCACGCAGATGCGATCCCACACGGCGGTTTCGCCGGCCACGACATCGGCCACGATTTCCGCCTGCGCCATCGCGCGGTGCGCCAGCATCGGGCCGGGGGTGACATCGCCGATGGCATAGACCCCGCGCATCGAGGTTTGGCAGCGGTCGTCGATTTTGACGAAGGGACCGGACTGGCGCAGGTGCAGCTCTTCTAGCCCCAGGCCATCGGTGTAGGGCGCGCGCCCGATGGTAACCAGCACCCGTTCAACGGCGAGGGTGGTTTCGTCATCACCGCTTTGCAGAGTCAGGGTGGACGTATCCTCGGCCCAACCGGTGACCTTGGTGTCCAGTTTCAGTTCAATCCCGAGATCGTCCAGACGGCGGCGGACCGGGCGGGTGAGTTTTTCGTCGTACAGCGGCAGGATGCGCTGGCCTGCCTCGATCATGATGACCTCGCAGCCGAGCTTGGCAAAGGCAGTGCCGAGTTCCAGCCCGATATAACCTGCGCCGACCACGGCAAGGCTTTGGGGCACATGGTCCAGCGCCAGCGCAGCGGTGGAATCCAGTACGCGGCCTCCGATTTGAAGCCCCGGCAGTTCCATAGGGCGCGAACCGGTGGCGATCACCACATTTTCCGCGCGGATCAGGGTGCTGCCGGTTTCGCCTCGAACCTCAACAGTTTTGCCATCGCGGAAGGTGGCCCAGCCGCTGAGGCTTTTGACGCCACTGCGTTCCAGCAGGCCGGTCACGCCCGCACACAACCGTGCAATCACATCGTTGCGCCATTCACTGGCCTGAGCCCAATCTAGGCGAGGATCAGAGACATGCACGCCATGCGCTGCGCCGGTGGCCTGTTGCACTGCGTGGTGATAGGACTGCGCGGTGTGGATCAGGGCCTTGGACGGAATACAGCCGACATTCAGGCAAGTCCCGCCAACGCGGTTCCCTTCGACCAGGATGGTATCGACACCCAGCCGGGCCGCACGCGAGGCGCAAACATAGCCGCCCGGCCCGCCACCGATCACGAGCAGCTTGCATCTGAGATCAGTCATCGGTCAACTCCATGAACATCATTGCCGGGGTTTCCAGCAATGTTTTCAGTTTCTGAACGAACTCAGCCGCGACCCAACCATCGACGACGCGGTGATCGAAGCTGCACGACAGGTTCATTATTCGGCGAGGGACGAATTTGGTGCCGTTCCATTGGGGGCGGACAGCGATCTTGTTGACGCCGACGATGGCCACCTCGGGGTGGTTGATGATGGGGGTGGTGGCAATTGCACCCAATGGCCCCAGTGAAGTGACGGTCAAGGTCGAGCCGGTCAGTTCCTCGGGCAAGGCACGGCGATTGCGGGCGGCATCGGACAGACGCTTGATGCCACCGGCAATTTCCCACAGGTTCTGCGCCTCGGCATGACGCAGAACGGGGACCATCAGGCCGCTGTCGGTTTGCGTGGCGATGCCACAATGCATGGCTTGGTGACAGGTGATCAGCCCAGCCTCGTCATCGTAATGGGCGTTGATTTCGGGGTGATCCATCACCGCCTCGGACAGGGTACGCAGCAGGAATGGCAGCACGGTCAGCCTGCCGCGACTGTCACCGAAACGGGCGTTTAACTTGGTGCGCAGTTCTTCCAACGCCTCGACATCCACCTCTTCGATGATCGAAAAATGCGGGATGCGCGATTTCGACAGCGCCATGCGTTCCGAGATTTTGCGGCGCACGCCGGTAATGCGGATTTCCTCAGTCGCGGTGCGGGAACGCGAGCCGGTTTGGTGCAGGATTTCCAGGCCGTGGGCGAAGAACGCCTCAAGATCTTCGTGCAGGATACGGCCGACGGGGCCGGAACCGCGCACCTGGCGCAGATCAATCCCAAGGTCCCGCGCCCGTCCGCGAACGGAAGGCGCTGCCATCGGCCGCCCGGTGGCCCCTCTTGCGAGAATGGGTGGGCCGTCACGATACACAGTCTTAGGAGGAACTTTGGCCGTGACTTCGGGCTTTGTGGCGGCAGGTTGCGCCCCCGGGGCAGGCGCGGGATCGGTGTCAGCCCTGGGGGTTGGATCGGCGGGTTTTTCGACCGTTTCCGGGATGGCCGCGTTTTCATCTGAATCGATGCGGATCAAATCGCTGCCGATGGCCATGATTTCGCCGGGTTCGGCGCCCAGCCACATGACCTTGCCGCTGACGGCGGCGGGGATTTCGACGGTCGCTTTGTCGGTGGCCACTTCGCAGATGACGTCATCCTCGCGGATGATGTCGCCCACCTTGACCAGCCAGCTTGCCAGTTCGGCCTCGGCGATGCCTTCGCCGATATCGGGAAGTTTGAACGTGTGTTCAGCCATGGTTCAGGCCTCCATGACGGTTGTGATGGCGCGTTTGACACGGGCGGGGCCGGGGAAATAATCCCACTCTTGCGCATGCGGATAGGGGGTATCCCAACCGGCAACACGCAAAACCGGGGCTTCAAGGCTGTAGAAGCATTCGGCCTGGATGAGCGAGGTGATTTCCGCGCCATAACCCGAGGTCAGCGTGGCCTCGTGCAGGACAACGCAGCGGCCGGTCTTGGTAACCGAGGCCACCAGCGTTTCCAAATCCAGCGGCAATAACGTCCGCAGGTCAATGACCTCGACATCGACATCGCTTTCTTCGACCGCCGCCAAGGCGACATGCACCATGGTCCCATAGGTGATCAGCGTGACGGCCGACCCTTCGCGCACCACGTTGGCCTTGCCAAGCGGCACCTCGTAATAGCCAGGGGCGACCTCGCCCAGGTCATGCTTGTTCCAGGATTTCGAGGGCTGATCGAAATGGCCGTCAAAAGGGCCGTTATAGAGGCGCTTTGGTTCAAGAAAGATTACCGGATCGGGATCGGCTATCGAGGCCAGCAACAAGCCCTTGGCATCCTGTGGATTCGAAGGCACCACGGTTTTCAGGCCCGCCACATGGGTAAACAGGGCCTCGGGGCTTTGGCTGTGGGTCTGGGCACCGAAAATACCGCCGCCGGTGGGCATGCGTACCACCATCGGGCAGGTGAATTCCCCGGCCGAGCGATAGCGCAGGCGCGCCGCCTCAGACACGATCTGATCGTAGGCAGGGTACATATAATCGGCGAACTGGATCTCGACGCAGGGTTTCAGGCCATATGTCGCCATGCCGACAGCAGTGCCGATGATCCCCAACTCACTGATCGGAGTGTCAAAGCAGCGTTCCACGCCGAAGGTCTTCTGCAAGTCGGCAGTACAGCGGAATACCCCGCCGAAATAGCCGACGTCCTCGCCCATGACCACGACATCGGGGTCTTTTCCCATGGCGACCGCGTGGGCATCACGGATCGCTTCGATCATTGTTATCCGGGCCATTTTCAATATCCTACTTCGTGACGTTGACGCACCAGATGTGGTGGCATTTCAGAGTAGACGTCCTCGAACATATCGCGTGGGCTGGGGCGGTTGCCGGAATGCAGCGTGCCAATGGCTTCGGCCTCTTTTTGCGCGGCGGTTACAGCGTCCATGATCTCGGCCTCGGCCTGTGTATGGCGCTCCTCGCTCCAAAGCCCCTTGTGGATCAGGTGCGCCTTGAGCCGCAGGATGGGATCGCCCAGCGGCCATGCATTGCCTTCCTCTTTGGGGCGGTAGGCAGCCGGATCGTCCGAGGTGGAATGCCCCCCGGCGCGGTAGGTGACGTATTCGATCAGGGTTGGCCCCAGATCGCGGCGCGCGCGTTCGACGGCCCACTGCGCCGCGGCATGTACGGCCAGGTAATCGTTGCCATCGACGCGCAGCGCGGGTGTCGTTGTGCCCTAATTAAAGAGAATAGAGGCTAATTTTTCCCTGACTTTTCAATGGCTGCTTGTACCTCTATTTGTGGCATTGTACCTTTAATTA
>JALEGX010000133.1 GCA_022763485.1 Paracoccaceae bacterium
GAAGGATGATGAGCTGCTGAACGAAGTGATCGGTGAAGGCTTCTGGAAGAAGATCAAATACTACCCGACCACCACCCGCGAAGAGAGCCCCAAGATGGGCCGGATCACTGATCTGATCCGCTCGGGTGAGGCCTATGAGGATCTGGGCGTGACCCCGCTCTGCCCGCAGAACGACCGCGCGATGATCTGCGGCAACCTGGCGTTCAACCTGGAACTCAAGGACATGCTGGAAGAGGCCGGTCTGGAAGAAGGCGCAAACTCGAAACCTGCACAATATGTGGTCGAGAAAGCCTTCCTGGACTGATCACGTCCCACGCTGAAACAAAAAAACACCCCCGGGCGATCCTGTCGCTTCCGGGGGTGTTTTATGTTTGGGGGCCGCCACACATCGTGACAGCCCCGCCCTTGGGCAATCAGTCGCCCGAAACGGCGCCCTGCAGCGCGTCCTTGGCGCTGTCGGCCAGCCCTTCGGTCACAGAACCGATGGCAGAGCTTGCCGCATCGCCTGCCGCGTCCGTGGCTGCGTCAACCGCACCCGATACCGCGTCCCCGGCTGCGCTCGCTGCGTTGGTGGCTGCGTCGCCTACGGCCGTTGCCACGCCTTCACCGGCGGCACCAACGGTGTCTTTCACGGCCTGACCGGCGTTTTCAACCGCATCTGAGGCGGCTTCGGTTGCAGCCTCGACAGCGGCTCCCGCCTGTTCCTTCACGGCCTCGGTGGCCCCTTCCACGGCGTCTTCGGCGGCGGATTTGACCGCGTCGACGGTCGACGTGACCGTCTCTTCAACAGTTGTCGCCTCGGTCTCGGTGCTTTCGGCTGCGTCCTCTGCCACTTCAGGTGTCTCTTCCGTCACCACCGGCGCGACCTCTTCAACCTCGGTCACTTCGGACTGCCCGAAATAGAAATACCCTGCCGCGGCAACGGCTCCTACGGCCAGAATGGCAATAACCTGTTTCATCACGACGCTCCTTCCGTGTCATGGGATGCGCATCTCTGCGCCTGTCGTCGCCAGATGGGCGTCAGGCGGATTTCGCTCAAGGGGGAAATCCGCTGGCAATTACCCCCTTCCCAGGATCGGCCAGCCGGTTTCCGCCCGCCGGGAACAGACCGCAGAACAGCGGCAATTTCGGCCAAAGCCCCATAATACGTGACCCATGCGCCGCATTGACGGCTTGAAAAGTCATTGCGCGCCCGCCATACCCGGCATATCCCTTGAATCAGACGGCCGGGGACAGTAATTTCCCGGCACTTTTCGCAATTACAGAAGGATTGCTGTCATAGCCCGCAGACCTCACAATGCGCCGCCGCAACGCGATACCGGCCCGCGCACCAACGAAAAAATCCGTGCCCCCGAAATCCGCCTGATCGGCGCAGACGGCGACAATGTCGGCGTTGTGCACCCGGCGAAGGCCATGCAGATGGCACAAGAGGCCGGACTGGATCTCGTTGAAATCTCGCCCAACGCAAACCCGCCGGTCTGCAAGATCATGGACTACGGCAAGTTCAAGTACGAACAGCAGAAGCGTGAAAGCGAAGCCCGCAAGAAACAGAAGATCATCGAGGTCAAAGAGGTCAAGTTCCGTCCCAACACGGATACGCATGACTATGAGGTCAAGATGAAGAACGTCTTCAAGTTCCTGGAAAAGGGCGACAAGGTGAAAGTCACCCTGCGTTTCCGCGGACGCGAGATGGCGCACCAGAACCTGGGTCGTGAACTTCTGGAACGCGTGGCAGAAGACATCAAGGAAATCGGCAAGGTTGAAAACATGCCGAAGATGGAAGGCCGTCAGATGATCATGATGATCGGCCCGCTGCCTCAGAAATAAGACAACAGATGCGCCCCTGCCCGGCCAGTTCGGGACAGGGGCATTCGATTTCTAGATTTCCCCAATCCCTTAACTGTTGGTTTGAAACGCTGTGCTGACATGTTTCCTCAATGTCGGTCGAGCGAAGGGTTGAAATTCCCCTCCTGCGTCGTGAAGTTGCAAGAAACAGCAGTGCAGGACGAAAACCATGTGGGAAGAACGATATTCAGCCGCAGATGACTATGTGTTCGGGACGGACCCTGCCCGGTATCTGGTCGAACATGCCCAACATCTGACATCTGGCCTGACTGCGCTGGCCGTGGCGGACGGCGAAGGCCGCAATTCGGTCTATATGGCCGAACGCGGTGTCAGCGTCACCGCGCTGGAATTCGCCCCGACGGCCATCGAACGCGCCGTAGCACTGGCCCATCGCAAGGGCGTCACCGTCGATTTCCGCCAGACCGACCTCCTGCAGGACGATTGGGGGGAAGAAGACCATTATGACCTGGTGGTCGGCGTGTTCATCCAGTTCGTAGGGCCCGAAGACCGCGCGCGCCAGTTCGACGGGATGAAAGACAGCTGCAAGCCGGGTGGGCTGGTGCTGTTGCACGGCTATACGCCCAAACAGCTGGAGTTCGGCACCGGTGGCCCGCCGTTTGCGGAAAACATGTACACCGAAGCGCAGATGCGCGCGGATTTCGCCGGGTGGGAGGTCCTCGAATGCCGCGCCTACGAGCGCGAGGTGCAGGAAGGGCGCGGCCACGTCGGCATGTCGGCCCTGCTGGATTTCGTCGCGCGCAAACCTGCGTAACGCGGCTCAGGCACGGGGCGAGACCCTCCGGGTGTCAGGCAACGGCCCGGTCACCCCGCCACCATTTGACCGCATCGACATAGTCGAAGGCCAGCGACACCACATCGACCAGCAGGATCAGCACAACCAGCGCGTCGCCCTCCTCCAGCCGTCCGATCAGTAGCAGCACCAATGGCGTCCAGAGCACCACATGGGGCAGCGCCATGGTCCGGGAAAACCCGCGCTCCATCAGCATGATCGGCAGGTTGAGCGCCATGCCCCCCACCGACAGCAATGCGATCAGCACCCATCCTGGCGCGCCTTGAAGGAAGAGCACTAAGGGGATCAGGTTCACCGGGATCAGGATCAGTGCGACCCAGATCTGCACCCAGAGCGGCAGGCGTCGAAAGCTCTGCCAGATTTCAACAAACACCATGTGTCTTCTCCGACGGCAAAAGGGCACCGGAACCTCCGGTGCCCTTTGTTGTTTCAACCGATCAGTCGGGTCAACCGCAGGCCGCAACCGCCCGTTTGGTCATCACACCAACCAGATGCGCACGGTATTCCGACGTGCCGTGCAGATCGCTGATCATGCCATCGGCCGGTACGGACAGACCGTCCAGCGCATCGCCCGAGAAGTTGGCGGACAGCGCCGCCTCGGCCTCGGTCCAGCGGAACACGCCCTCTTCGGAGGCGCCGGTCACAGCCACGCGCACACCGTCGGCGTATTTAGCGACAAAGACCCCCACCAGCGCAAAGCGTGAGGCCGGTTGCAGGAACTTCTGGTAGTTTGCCGCTTCCGGAACCGGGAACTTGACGTTAGTGATGATCTCACCCTCTTCCAGCGCCGTGGTGAACATGCCCTGGAAGTAGTCATCCGCCGCGATTTCCCGCGCATTGGTCACGATGGTTGCGCCCGACGCCAGCGCCGCCGACGGATAGCAGGCCGACGGGTCATTATTGGCCAGCGAGCCGCCGATGGTGCCGCGGTTGCGGACCGCCGGATCCCCGATATGTCCCGCCAGATCGGCCAGCGCCGGGTATTTGTCGGCGGCCGCCTCCGCCACCGCTGCGTGCGTGGTGCCGCCACCGATGGCCAGCGCACCGTCATCTTCGACGCAGACGCCTTTCATTTCGGCGATGCCCCCCAGGCTGACCAGCGTCGCCGGGCTGGCCAGACGCTGTTTCATCGTGGGCAGCAGGGTCTGCCCACCGCCCAATGCCTGTGCTTCGTCGCCTTTCAGCGCTGCGACCGCATCCGCGATGCTGGAGGGCCGTTCAAATTCGAACTCATACATCTTCAAGTCCTCCTTATTGGTTCATCGCTGCCCAGACGCGCGACGGGCTGAGCGGCATGTCGATATGGGTGATATCCTTGCCGGCCGACCGTAGCGCATCCACCACCGCGTTGACCACCGCAGGCGGCGATCCGATGGCACCGGCTTCGCCGCAGCCCTTGACGCCCAGCGGGTTGTGGGTGCAGGGGGTCTGGCAGGAATGATCCACCGTGTAGAACGGCACATCGTCCGCACGCGGCATCGCGTAGTCCATGAAGCTGGCCGACAGAAGCTGGCCGTTTTCATCATAAACCGCGCCTTCCAGAAGCGCCTGACCGATGCCCTGACCCAGACCGCCATGCACCTGGCCGTCCACGATCATCGGGTTCACGATATTGCCGAAGTCATCGGCCGCCGCAAAGCGCTCGATCGTGACCTTGCCGGTGTCGGGATCCACTTCGACCTCACAGGCATAGGCACCGGCGGGATAGGTGAAGTTGGCCGGATCGTAGAACGCGGTTTCCTCCAGTCCCGGCTCGATGTCTTCCAGCGGGTAGTTGTGCGGCACATAGGCGGCCAGCGTAACATCGCCCCAGGCCACGGACTTATCCGTCCCCGCGACCGAGAACTGACCGTCCTTGAGCTCGATATCCGCATCCGAGGCTTCCAGCAGATGCGCGGCGATCTTCTTGGCCTTGTTGATGATCTTCTCGGTCGCCCGCACCATCGCAGAGCCACCCACCGCCAGCGAGCGGGACCCGTAGGTGCCCATCCCCATCGGCGCGTTGGCGGTATCGCCATGCACGATTTCGACCATGCTTTCGTCGATCCCGATCATCTCGGCAATCACCTGCGGGAAAGAGGTTTCATGCCCCTGCCCGTGGCTGTGCGATCCGGTCATGACAACCAGGCCACCGGTGGCGTTGACCCGGACGGTCGCGCTTTCATACAGACCGGCCCGTGCGCCCAGCTGACCCACCAGGTTCGAAGGCGCAATACCGCAGGCCTCGATATAGCAGTTCACGCCCAGACCGCGCAGCTTGCCGTTCTTTTCGCTCTCGGCCTTGCGCGCATCAAAGCCCGCCAGATCCGCAACCTCGATCAGCTTGTCCATGGTCGCGTTGTAGTCACCGGTGTCATATTCCACCGCAACCGGGGTTGCGTAGGGGAACTCGGTGATAAAGTTCTTCCGGCGCAGTTCGATCGGGTCGACGTTCAGCTCACGCGCGGCCTTGTCGATCACCCGCTCCAGCTGGAAGGTCGCCTCGGGACGGCCTGCCCCGCGGTAGGCGTCCACCGCAACCGTGTTGGTGAAGACCGCCTTCACGTTCACATAGATCAGCGGCGTCTTGTAGTTGCCCGCCATCAGCGTGCCGTGTAGCCAGGTCGGAACCGACGGCGCGAAGGTGGACAGATAGGCCCCCATGTTGGCCAGGGTATCGGTCCGCAGCGCGGTGAAGTTGTGGTCCGCATCCAGCGCCAGTTCGATCTTGGTGACGTGGTCACGCCCATGCGCATCGCTGATGAAGGCCTCGGACCGCGACGAGGTCCATTTGACCGCGCGGTTGATCGCCTTGGCCGCAAAGGTACAGAACGCCTCTTCGGCATAGTGGAAGATCTTGGAGCCGAAGCCACCGCCCACATCGGGGGCCACCACGCGCAGCTTGTGCTCGGGGATACCCAGAACGAAGGCGCCCATCAGAAGCCGGATCACATGCGGGTTCTGGCTGGTGGTGTAAAGCGTGGAGTCATCCGTGGCGCGGTTGTAGTCCCCCACCGCCACGCGCGGTTCCATTGGGTTTGCGACCAGACGGTTGTTCACCAGCTCCAGCGTAGTCACATGCGCGGCGTCGGCAAAGGCCTTGTCCACTGCTTCGCGGTTTTCTTCGACGAACCCCCAGTCGTAGCAGAGGTTCGAGGTCAGATCGTCATGGACCTTGGTGGCCCCCTCTTCGATCGCGGCCTTCATATCGATCACCGCAGGCAGCTCTTCCAGATCGACGTCGATCGCTTCGGCTGCGTCGCGCGCCTGTTCGGCGGTTTCCGCCACAACGGCGGCAATCGGGTCGCCCACGTGGCGCACCTTGCCCTGTGCCAGCACCGGGTGTGCGGGCTCCTGCATGGGCTGTCCATGACGGTCAGTCACCTGCCAGCCGCAGGGCAGTCCACCCACGCCTTCAAAATCGGCGCCGGTGAAAATGCGGATCACGCCGGGCATGGCTGCCGCGGCTGCGGTGTCCAGACCGTTGATGCGTCCGTGCGCCACGTCAGAGCGCAGGAAGTGCACATAGGCCTGTCCGTTTACATTGATGTCGTCGGTATAATTGCCGGTTCCGGTCAGGAACCTCAGGTCTTCGCGCCGTTTGGGGCTGGCGCCGATGCCGCTATCCTTGGGCATTTCATCTCCTCCCTGGGGGTGCTGTTGCCGCACGTCCCTTGGTTGATCTTCTGGCCTTGGTTGATCTTCTGTCGTGCTGGTCCGCGGCTCCTCTTCCGCGATCCAGACCCTGGCCGGATCTTATTCTGCTGCGATTGCGCTGACGTCCTGACCGGACGCGGCCATGATGGCCTTGACGATGTTGTGGTAGCCGGTGCAGCGGCACAGGTTGCCTTCCAGATAGGCGCGGATTTCCGCCTCGGTCGGCTTCGGGTTTTCCTTCAGCAGCGCGCTGGCCGACATCACCATGCCCGGCGTGCAGAACCCGCATTGCAGACCGTGGTGGTCCTGGAATGCCTGCTGGATGGCGTTCAGCGATCCGTCGGCTGCGGCCTGTCCTTCGATCGTGCTGACCTCGGCACCTTCGGCTTCCAGCGCCAGCATGGTGCAGCTTTTGACGGCTTCGCCATTCACGTGCACGACGCAGGCGCCGCATTGGCTGGTGTCGCAGCCCACATGGGTTCCCGTCATGCCCAGCGTTTCCCGCAGGAACGCCGAAAGCAGCGTGCGGTTTTCCACGTCGCCGCTCGCAGCCTTTCCGTTCACGGTCATTGAGACCTGTGTCATGTGATCCTCCCCTTCACGGTTCTTTGTCTTCCTGCACAAGTTTAAGCACGGGGGGCGGACCTTGAGAACAGTCATAAAGTCTTAGTGCTATCCGAAATGCCCCCCTCAGGGGGTGACTTTGGTTATACCAGCCGCTAAGCCCTTGTTTTCCAATAAAGGGACCTCTAACAGCCTACGACCAAAGTAGGGGGCGCTTGAGGCAGGACCAAAGTCGTGCCCGAGACAGGAGAACCGGGGATCCGCCGCCTATTTTCCGGCCTTTGCACGGGGCATCGGACGGGTCGGGATCTCTTTCAGCAGGCCGCCAACCCCCATGGCCGCGATATCCGCGTGCGAAACGTCGCGCCCGCACAAGACACGCTCCAGGATCCAGTCGGCCCCGTTCAGCGCGGGCGAGCGGGCGCATCCGGGCAAGCCGATCACCGGCCTGTCCCCCAGATGCCCCAGAAACAGCAGATTGCCAGGGTCGACCGGCATCCCGAACCTTTCGACCCCGCCGCCGGCGTCGCGCACCGCTTGCGGCGCAACATCCATCGGGTCCGAGGTCGCGGATCCGGTCAGGATCAGCAGCAGTTCCCCCTGCGCCGCCCGCAGCGCCTCCGCCAGTTCCGCCTCCCGGTGTGGCACCACAACCCGGTCATCCAGAGCAACCCCCATACGGTCCAGCCGCCCGGCCATCGCATTGCGCCCCTTCTCGGAAGGGGTTTCGGCGCTGACGCGGGTTTCGATCAGGGTGGCGCTGCGGATCACCGGGGGCAGAACGGTCACCGCCCCGGCGGCATCCTCTGCCGCCTGCAAAAGGGCCGCCTCCGGCACCGCGTAAGAGATAATCTTGATCGTTGCGATCATCCCGTCGGCATCGACCCTGTGAAACTGTGGGACTGTGGCGATTGTCACCATCGGATCAACCGCGTTGATGCTGTGCAGCCGGGTCACGTCCAACTGCACGATCCCGCAGCCCAGCGCATAGAGGTTCACCCGCCCGGCCCCGGCCCCCGAAATCCGCACGCCGGCCTGTTCGGGATCCGGAACAATCGCCCGGGCCAGGGCCAGAGCGGCCTCATCTTCATGCAGATCCCCCGCTTCCATCCGGGCAACGGTCACATGGGTGGCCCCGCCTGCGCGCAGCGCGGCAATATCATCGGCCCGCAGGTGGATCCCCTTGGCCAGCTTGCGCGGCTTGCCGCCCGCGCCCGGGACCTGTTGCGAATGGGCCAGGATGGCGCCTTCCGCGTCTTCCAGAGCCACAGAGCCGAATTTCATCAGGCCTTCCCCCGCAGGACCGAGGTCATCTGGGCCAGAATGGAAACCGCGATTTCGGAAGGTCCCGCCGCGCCGATGTCCAGACCGATGGGGCCGTGGATGGTCTCAATCGCGGTGTCGGGGATCCCAGCCTCGCGCATGCGTTCCACCCGTTTGGCATGGGTGCGCTTCGAGCCCAGCGCACCGATGTAGAAACAGCCCGAGTTCAGCGCGGTCAGCAGCGCCGGGTCGTCCAGCTTGGGATCATGGGTGAGCAGCACAAGCGCCGTCCTTGTGTCCAGGCCCAGACGCGTGACCGCCTCATCCGGCCAGTCATGCAGAATGGTCTCACCCGGGAAGCGATCCGAAGACCCGAAGGCCTCCCGCGGGTCGATGATCACCGGGTCATATCCGGCAATCCGCGCCATGGGCACCAGAGCCTGCGCAATATGCACGGCCCCGACCACCACCAGCCGCAGCGGTGGGTTATGAACGGCGACGAAGGTTTCGTCATCGTCCTCCATGCCCGAGCGGTCCATGCGCATCCGTTCGGGATGGGCGTCATGCAGCAACCGGCGCGTGCCATCACTCAGGTTCACCTCATAGGCAACCGGGGTTCGCGCGTGGCGGGCCGCCACCAGTTCTTTCAGCAGATCCTCGGGCATGGCAGAACCCACGGGTTCAACCAGCACCTTGATGGTTCCCCCACAGGCAAGCCCCACGGCAAAGGCGTCCTCATCGCTGACACCGAACTCCAGCAGCCGGTGTTCGCCATCGTCCAGCGAATCCAGCGCTTCGACCACCACGGCGCTTTCGACACATCCCCCGGACACGGAGCCATGAATGCGACCATCGCCACCGACCACAAGCTGTGACCCGACGCGACGGGGTGCGCTGCCCCATGTCTGTACGACAGTGGCAAGCGCCGCGCCTGTCCCGGCCAAATGCCATTCCAGCGCGGTTTCCGGGGCGTCTTCGAAACGATTGAGGTTTTCGGTCATGTCGGCCTTCTCGGTCTCCGGGCACTATGCCCAAGCGGCACGACCCTGTCTTTGCTCCAAAGGTCGTAGGGATTTCCGAGAAGTTCAAGAGAGGACGGGGGTATTTCTGTCCCTCTGTAAGGTAAGCGGCCCGGCGGGAACACGAAAGCACCGGGCCGCTGCTTATGACCCACACGCCTGGGTCATAGCCGGGAGTTGGGGCCCCCGGATCTCTGTCGCCTATTCGGCGGGTTGTTCTGCGGCGCGCTGCGGTACCAGTCGCTCGGGCAAGGCAAAGGCCAGAGCGATGAAGCCAAGACCCAGCACGATGCCCAGCACATCCCCCGGAAGGGCAAGCAAACCGTCATATTTGGATCCGGGCACGGTCCCCAGGGTCACCTTACCCCCAAGCACCTTGTCCAACAGCCCCGACGCCTTCCATGACGGGTAGGTCGCCATGTAGGCCGCCGCCCCCAGAAGACCACCCGCAATGAAGAACAAGGCGTCCTTGCGACCGGATGCCGCTGCGACAACACCCGTACCGGGGCAATAGCCCGCAACAGCCCATCCGGCCCCCAGCATGAGACCGCCCACGAAAACACCGACATAGGCGGTTTTCACGGACATATGCCCAACATCGACAAGGCCCAGCATCTGACCG
Organism: Paracoccaceae bacterium; assembly: GCA_022763485.1. Taxonomy (GTDB): domain Bacteria; phylum Pseudomonadota; class Alphaproteobacteria; order Rhodobacterales; family Rhodobacteraceae; genus Aliisedimentitalea. The sequence continues at coordinate 9,761 of JALEGX010000133.1, forward strand.
CCGAACATCAGGACCGAGCCAACGCCGATTGCCAGCAGAATGGTCTTGGCCAGGTTCACATTGGTCAGGTTCAGCATCTTGCCGATATAGGTCGGGTTCGATGCCCCGATCCGGTCAAGGGTGGCCCCAAAGGCCAGACCCAGAACAATGGCGAGGATGATCGTGGTCATGGCTCAGGCCTCCTTCTTGAACAGGATCAGGGATACCGGCACCGCGGCCCCAAAGGCGCCCAGCGCGAAGATGTAACCGGACATGGAGGTCTGCATCATACCGGACATCATGTGACCGGATGTGCACCCCCCCGCCAGCCGGGCCCCGTACAGAACGATGAAACCGCCCAGGAAGGCCGCGGCATAGCGTTTGACCGGGCTATCCCCGAAATTGGCACGCCACAGCGCCGGAACGCTGCGCTCTGCCTGGCTCAGCCCGCCGCGTGCCATCACGGACAGGAAGCCGCCGACCGCCATCGCGATCACGAAGACAAAGCTGTAGTTTAGTGGGTTGGAGACCGATTTGGCGTATTTACCGTTCGACTTTGCCAGATAGGCGTTGGTCGACGTGTAGCCATCGTCGGTTTTTGTCACCAGGTCCGGGTTCACTGCATCTGCAATGATACCGTCCAGAATGACGAACTGTGTTGAAACACCGATGGGCTTTACCAGCATGACAGCCAGAAAGAACACCAGTCCAAGCAACAGCCCGCCTGTTTTCCAGTTCAGGGGCATGGGGTTTCCTCTCGCACGTTATATTCACATATCAGAATATAGAGTCAAGAAGAGCCCTCCCTTGATCCAGATCAAACGCATTCCAAAGTCGGAATTCATAAAGTGCCCGCGGATTGTCCCCCTGGGGGATCAGAGCATCTCCAGCAGTCGTGCTTTCTCTCCCATGTCTTCCCGGTCAGAGATCACACCCGCCAGATCCTCCAGCGAGGCGATGGAATGGCCTGCCCGGAAGCTGTCCACATGGGGCAGCATCGCCCGGATGCCCTGTGCCTTGGGGGCAAACCCGTCCCAGCGCAGCAGGGGGTTCAGCCAGATCAGGCGACGGGCTGACAGATGCAGGCGCTGCATTTCCTTGGCCAGCTGTTCGGGATCATCCCGGTCCAGCCCATCGGTGATCAGCAGCACCACCGCCCCCTGCCCCATGACGCGGCGGGACCAGTCCCGGTTGAAGGCATGCAGGCATTCCCCGATCCGGGTGCCCCCTTCCCAATCCTGAGCCTCTGCCCCGGCCGCCGCCAGCGCAGCATCCACATCCCGCTGTTTCAGGTGGCGGGTGATATTGGTCAGGCGCGTCCCGAAGGTGAAGGCATGGACTTTGGCCCATCCCGCCCCCTTGGCGTTGGAGACCGCATGCAGGAAATGCAGGATGATCCGGCTGTACTGGCTCATCGACCCGGAGATATCGCACAGCACGATCAGATTGGGCCAGCGTTCCCGCGGTTTGCGCAGGTGCAGCTGTTGCAGCTCTCCCCCCTGACGCATGGCACTGCGCAGCGTATTGCGCCAATCGGCCCGTGTACCCAGGGGCGAGGCCTGGTAGCGGCGTGACGGGATCGGACGCACCGGCAGCTTGAGATTTGCCAGCATTCGTTTCGCCCGCGCCATTTCCTCGGTCGACATCTGTTCGAAATCCAGACTGCGCAGCCGTTCGTCCCGTGACATGGTCATCGAGGCATCAATCTCGATCTCTGTGCCGTCGTCCTGCTGTTCGGCCCCTTCGGGCGGTTCCGGCAACATCCCGTCCAGCAGCGCCTCGGCCGCGCGCTTCTCTGCCGGTTTGGCCGCGCGCTCTTCCTGTACCCCCCGGATGGCAGGCAGCATGGCCGCCATCATGTGTTCCAGAAAGCGGGGATCCCGCCAGTAGAGGCGGAACACCTGTGCAAAGACGGTTCGGTGTTCGGGTCGGGTGACAAAACACGCGTGCAGCGTCCAATAGAAGTCCTGTTTTGAGGTGAAGCCCGTGGCCGCGACCGCCTCTACCGCATCAATGACCCGCCCCGGACCAATGGGCAGCCCCGCCTTGCGCAGCGCCCGCGCGAAATGGGTGATGTTCTGCGGCAACTTGGGATCATCGGGCAGCTCCAGCGGGATATGTTCAACCATGCTCCGCCCTCCATGTCTGACTCCACTCCGCGTACCATGGGGACATACCCTCTGCGGTTGCGGCCTCTATACATGCTTGGGTGGTCATCAGCCCCGGCAGCACGGTGTCCCGATACGCCCCGGCAGCCTTCTCTAACCCCGTAACCACCCGATCCAGATCCTGCGCATCTGTGACACGCCACCAATCCGTATTGGCAATGGGGTCGATCAACCGGGTGCGCACCAGTCCGGCAAAAGCATGTGGGTGTTTCATCGGCTCAGGCCCCACCTGCGCCGCAAACAGCGGTTTAGGCAAGACCCCGGTATTCACGCAGAACTGAAAGGTCTGGTCTATGCGCCATTGGGTGTGCTGGACATTGAAGCATAGATAGACCTGTTCGTATTCGACAAGCCCGTTCGCAGCGCTTGGCCTGCGCACGGGGTGCCCCACTTCGGCAAAGCACGACAGCACCGCCTCACGCGCGGCACGGGTCACGGCGGTCTTCTGCAAGGCTGCGCCGGTCACGCCACCTCCAGGCTGGCCTGCACCTGATCCAGAATCCGCTTGGCTTCAGAGCCTTGCAGCCTCTGGATGTCATCCTGGTACTTCAGGATTGCGCCAAGTGTGTCGGCAATGACTTCGGGGCTCAGGTCGATCACATCCAGCGCCAACAGGCAGTTGGCCCAGTCGATCGTTTCGGCCACACCGGGTTTCTTGAACAGATCCTCGGTCCGCAGATGCTGGACAAAGGCCACGATCTCGCGGCTCAGCTGCTCTGCGGCCTCCGGCGCACGCGCGCGCAGGATCTCTACCTCCCGGTCGAAGGCCGGGTAATCGACCCAGTGATAGAGGCACCGCCGTTTCAGCGCATCATGCACTTCGCGGGTGCGGTTGGAGGTCAGGATCACGATGGGCGGCTCTGGCGCCTTGATCGTCCCCAGTTCCGGGATGGTCACCTGGAAATCGGACAATGCTTCCAGCAGAAAGGCCTCAAAAGGTTCATCGGTGCGGTCCAGCTCATCGATCAGCAGAACCGGCGCGCCGTGCTCATCGGGCCGCATGGCCTGCAACAGCGGGCGCTCCACCAGATACTCATCGCTGAACAGCTCTTGTTGCAGGGCCTGACGGTCTGCGCCGCCGGCAGCTTCCGCCGTGCGGATCGCCACCATCTGGGCCGGAAAGTTCCACTCATAGACCGCGGATGACGCATCCAGCCCCTCATAGCACTGCAAGCGGATCAGCCTGCGGTTCAGGCTGGCGGCCAGCGCCTTGGCGATCTCTGTCTTGCCGACCCCGGCTTCCCCTTCCAGAAACAGAGGGCGCCCCAGGCGCAGTGACAAGAACACGACGGTGGCCAATGCCCGCCCGCACACATAGCCCTGCGCGCCCAGCATGTGCTGAACGGCATCAATGGAGTCCGGTGTCTGCGTCATATCTCCCCCCGGCAAACTGCCGCCCATCAAACCCGCGAGATAAACGAAACGTCAACCCACCGCGCATAGGACCTTGGTCGCAGGTGTTGCGGCCAATGGTCTTTGAACGAGCAACAATCCGCCACGAGATTGACGGATTCAGCCCAAAATGTAATGAATTGGGAAACAAAAAATAATCCCGCCGCACCGGACGGCAGTGGAAGAGGCAGATGACAGAAATGCCAGAATTGGCAGCCCGCCAGGGCCAGTGCAGAATGGGAGGTGCGGCATGCGCATCACCGCAGTGACCTGTGTAAAGAATGAAGGCCCGTTCCTATTGGAATGGATTGCCTATAACCGCCTGATCGGCGTGACCGATCACCTGTTTTACTCCAATGATTGCAGCGATGCGACGGACCGATTGCTGGACGCTCTGGCCGCACGCGGGATCGTGCAGCATCTGCCCAACCCGGCAGAGGGCCGCAACTATCAGATGGAAGCGCTGAAGGACGCACGCAAGCAGGACATCGTGGCCAATGCCGATTGGGTCTGGGTCGCGGATGTGGATGAGTTCCTGAACATCCATGTGGGCGATCACACCATCCCCGCGCTGATCGCTGCTTGCGGGGCCGAGCGTCAGGCCATTTCCATCAATTTCCAGTTCTTCGCCAATGACGACATCGACACCTATGAGGATCGCCCGGTCATTGCGCAGTTCAACCGCTGCCATAACCCCGACCTGTGGTGCGGCGAGGCGGCGATCGAGGTGAAATCGCTGGTCCGGCAGGACTTCCCCCTGCAGTATTTCGGCGCGCACCGCCCGTTCTTCCGCAAGGGGCTGCCCAAGAAGAAACTGCCCTCCTGGTCTGATGCATCGGGGCGGGATGTGCAGCACAAGTTCCTGGTTGCGGCCAATCCACGGCGGATCCGCAAGTTTCCGGCGAAAGGCGCGCGCGACTTTGCAACGCTGAACCATTATGCCCTGCGTTCGCTGGACAGCTATCTGGTCAAGAACGACCGGGGCGACGTGAACCGCGAAAACCGCCATTTCGATGACACCTACTGGCGCGAACGCAATGACCCGGCCTGGGAAGACACCTCCATCCACCGGATGCTGCCCGCGCTGGAGCAGGCGCTGGCCGAGCTGAAATCCGATGCTGAGATTGCCGCCCTGCATGACGAGGCGGTGGCGCTGCATATGGCCAAGCGCGATGAGCTGCTGCGCCAGCCGGAATATCAGGCCATGCAGGCGCAGCTGCGCGCCGCGTCCAAGCTGCCGCCGCAGGAAGAGGCCCTGATGCATGAACTGGGTCTGGCCTCGTGAGCTTGGTTGTCGTCAACCTGGGCCTGCCCAAGTCCGGCACAACCACCCTGGCCAAGGCGCTGCGCCTGTCGGGATTGAAAGTTGCCGATCACCGGCTGCGCGGTCGCAACGCCGCCGACCCTGGCATGAAGGGCGCCTATGTGGCCGAGCTGATGTATCGCGGGTATTTCGAAACCGGCGACCCGATGGCACATCTGCCGGGGATCGAGGCGATTTCAGAGATGTCTATGCTGCGCGAGGGGCAATCCCTGTGGCCGCAAATGGATTTCGCCCTGCTGCTGCGGTTGCAGGAGGCGCATCCCGGCGTCAAGTTCCTGGCCTCCCGGCGCGACAGCTTTGCCCTGTCTCAATCCATGCTAGCCTGGTCCAACCTTGCCACCGTGCGCCTGCCTGCCAACGCGGTGCCGGGCCTGCCGGTGGGCTATGGTGAAACCACCGTTGAGCGCAGACAATGGATTGACGGCCACTACGATGCCTTGCGGCGTTTCTTCGCCCATCGCGACGACTTTCTTGAATTTGACATCAGCGACCCGGAGGCACCGAGCAGGATCGGCGCCTTTCTGGGGCGTGACATTCCCTGGTGGGGCAAGCTGAACGCCAACCCCATGAAATCCGAGGAAAAGGTTTAAATCATGCGGATTTATCTTCACATCGGTTTGGAACACACCGGCGCAGACCGGCTGCAGAAGGTGCTGGACGACAAGCGCGAACAACTGCGCGGCAAGGGCGTCCTGTTCCCGCGTGCGCCGGGCAGCAAGAACCACACCCGTCTGTTCATGGCGATCACCGATCCCGATCACATCGACCCGCTGCGCTTCAACCGCGGGTTCATCACGGCGGAAAAGCAGACGCTGCTGCGGGACAAGCTGATTTCGGACCTGAGCCGCGACGTGGCGCAATACCAGCCCGACAGCCTGATCCTGTCGGCTTCGCAGCTGGGCGGTCTGACCCGGCCCAGCGAGCTGCGCCGGTTGCGTGACATGTTGGTCCCGCTGTCGGACGACATAAGGATCGTTGCCCATCTTGATGAACCCTCGCGCCTTCTGGCCCGCCATTATGCCAATCAGGTGATTGAAGGACGCGCCGCACCGCTGGACCGCGATCTGGCTCTGTTGGGGCAGCCCGACTGGTGGCAGGCCTGCCTGTCCACCCATCCGACCATTGATCCCCCCGCCGGCACCTTCGAAGAGACCCAGGGGGCGCCCGCCTGGCTGGACTACACCGCGCTTCTGGCCTTCTGGGAGGCGGAATTCGGCAAGGGAAGCGTGGATTTCCGCGACTATGATGCGGACCGTTTCTATGGGCCCGATGCCACCGAAGAGCTGCGCGAGGCCTTCGGGATTGCGTCCTCCATCGGCAAGGCGCTGCCTGCAAAGGCTCCGGCCCAGCCCTCTGCCGCATGGGTTGCGCGTGGCCGGCAGTTGAACGAGCTGCTGCTGCGGGTGTTGTCGGATCGCAAACGGCTTCTGCCGCGGCCGCTGTGGCGCAGCTTTGTCAATGAAATCGCCATCGACGGCGCCCCCATAGACCCCGGCGCCCTGTCGGCGGTCAGCACACGGTTCAGCGCAGCCAATCAAACCCTGATCGCGCAGCACAGCGGCTTGACCGACGGCCTGTTGGCACAGCCGCAGGCGGCCCCCGCTCCCTGGCGGGAAGCGGACCCCGAAAAGGGCTATCGCGCATCGCAGTACCTGCTGTCTTTCATGTTCCGCATCGACAAGGCCACGCGGGAAGAGCGCAAGACCAAAGGCGCCGATCTAGCCAAGATCGCCCCGGCGGCGCCCTCACACCCCGCCGCACCTACCCCGGCCCCGCAGCAGAGCAGCGACCAGCCGACCGAGGCCGCGCTTAAGGTCATGCCACCAGCGGCGGTCAAGAATTTCGAGATGCTGCAAACCTCCTCCTTCAAGCCGCACAACCGTCTGGGCGCGGTGAACGAAGAAGAGCTGGCCGCAGCTTTTGACCCGGTCCCGGTCCGCACCCTGCCCGAAGGGCGCAGCGGCAACGTGATTGTGGGCTGCATGAAGAACGAAGCGCCCTATATCGTGGAATGGGTCGCCTATCACCGCGCCATGGGCGTGGACAATTTCCTGATCTACACCAATGACTGCTCGGACGGGACGTCGGAGATCCTGGACCGGTTGCAGGAGATGGGCATCCTACAGCACCGCAACAACGACAACTGGAAGGGCAACTCGCCCCAGCAATACGCGCTGAACCAGTCACTGAAGGAACCGGTGATCCGCAACGCCGATTGGATCATCCATATCGACGTGGATGAATTCATGAACGTGCGCTGCGGCAATGGCACCTTGCAGGACTTCTTTGACGCGGTCCCCGACGCCACGAATGTTGCCATGACCTGGCGGCTGTTCGGACACAACGGCGTGGCCAAGCTGGCCGATGACTTCGTGATTGACCAGTTCGACACCTGCGCCCCGAAGTTCTGCCCCAAACCCCACACCGTGTGGGGGTTCAAGACCATGTTCAAGAACATCGGTGCCTATGAGAAGATCAGCTGCCACCGGCCCAACAAGCTGGATGATGCCTTCCGGGACAAGGTGAAATGGGTCAACGGCTCGGGCCGCGACATGACCAAGGAAGCCGCCGAAAACGGCTGGCGCAGCTCGAAGAAATCCATCGGGTACGACCTCTTGCAGCTCAACCAC
>JALEGX010000134.1 GCA_022763485.1 Paracoccaceae bacterium
GCGGCACCGGCGGTGACGCGGCGCGGGACCTCTACTTCGGGATCGAGAACCTGATCGGCACCCGCTTTGCCGACCGCCTGACCGGCAATGAGGGGCGTAACCAGCTGAACGGCTATTGGGGCGATGACATGCTGTTCGGCTACGGCGATCGGGATCAGCTGAAGGGCGGTCTGGGCAATGACACGATCGACGGCGGGGCGGGCTCGGATGTGGCGCTCTTTGACGGGCTGTCGACCGACTACACGCTCACCAAGGTCAACAGCCGCGCGGTCTTTGTGGTTGGCGCAGATGGCACAGACAGCCTGATCAACGTCGAATACTTCCAGTTCGACGACACCCAGATCTCGATCTGGGATTTGTAAGCCAGGCGATCGGTGTCAAAAAACAGGACTGCTGGCACGGCTTCAACGTGCCAGCAGCAGCACAGCCGAACCACTCCTGTCAGGCCAGACCGCTTTTAGGTTTTCGCGGATGAACCCAGTGTAACTATCAATTATTGCTTGGTTTTTCATCAAACAGAAGCCGCCATACCCTTTGCAATGGTTCAGAGACCTGTGGGGTGCGCGCCGTCCCAAGCTTCGTTTCCGCTTTCCGCTAATGCGTGACACCATTGGCCACGTCTTCCTCCTGCATCGAAATTTCGACGCTGGTTGTGGTGATGCGGTGTTGACGCAGGATGATCCATGCCGCGGCATGGTTGTCTGCACCGTTTCAGCAACATTGGCAGGTCATGAGCGGATCCGCCGCAGCAAATCACAACCAGAACTGCCATCGACGATGAAAGGGCCCACCCGGCGTTGACCTTATCTACGTTTCGACAGGCAGCGGGTTGACACGTCACCGGCTCAATGGCGGGACCCGAGCAAAAGAGAAAAAGGTGGGCTGGATCTCTGGTCAGATCATGCAATCCGTCAGAGACGGGAGTTGGTCAGCACTCCCCGCTACGTCCCTAAAACGACCACCGTTACACGGCTCAAATCCGCGCCCACCGGGCACATGGCTTCGGCCCTGAAAATCGAATTCCCACGTAATGGAAATGTTCAAATTTGGGTTTTCAACTCATTTTGCCCTGGGCTTCGCCCATCGTTTCCCTTTCGCTTTGAGCTCCTTTGATTGCGATCCGCTCCCGATATAACTCCACCACCGCCGCAAATTCGTCCGACGTTTGCAAAGCTGCATCCCGCAGCAACGTCCCCGCCGTGGTCAGGTCCTCATCGCGATAGGATCGGCACAGGCGCGCAATCCTGTCGGCCGCGGCTGCCCGGCCTGCCGCAACCGGTTTCCCCGGCCCACCCAACAGCGAAAAGATCTCGGTTTCTTCAAGTTTACCCTTCACCCGGACATAGTCGATCGGCACGCTGACAAAGCCCGCTTCGCTTGCCTGGTGGGCGGTTTCTGCCCCGATGAGGATCGACGTTCCGTATGTTTTCGTTTGACTTTCCAACCGCGAAGCCACGTTCACGTCATCCCCGATCACCGAATAATCAAAACGCTGACTGGAGCCCAGATTACCCACGCAGCAGATGCCGGTGTTCAATCCGATGCCGATTTCGGTCACCGGGTACTTGCCGGCATTCTCTGCGTTGAACTTGTCCAGCGCCAGCAACATCTCCAGCGCGGCCTTGCAGGCGCGGGAGGCGTGCTCGGGATCATCCAGCGGCGCGTTCCAGAACGCCATGATGGCATCCCCCATGTATTTGTCGATCGTCCCACCATTTCGCATCACGACCTCGGTGAGCGTTGTCAGCAAATCATTGATGTAGCCAGTGAGCTCCTGCGCATCCATGCCTTCGGCCCGGGTGGTGAAGTTTCGAATATCCGAAAACAGAATTGTCATCGGTCTCAGCTCTCCACCAAGCTTCAATCCGTCCTGATCCTGCACCAGTTTCTCGACCAGTTCCTCGGATACATAATGGCCGAAGGCATTGCGCACCCAGCGCCGGTCCGCCCTTTCGCGCACCGCAATCCAGCTGGTCAGGACAAAAAGCGACAGACCACTGCCGAGTCCGGGAAAGCTTGGATCGATGAACAGACCATAATGGCTGAACGCGGCGAAACTCGATCCCCAGAGGATTGCGGCGATACCGGCGCCCAGAACGGCAACCGTCAGCGGGGTGAACACCGCGGCCGAGATACCAAAGATCACGACCAGCGCGGCGAAGACCAGAAACTCCAGCCCCGAGGCCCAATCCGGCCGGGCGATATGGCTGCCGGTCACGATGTGTTCCAGCACCTGGGCGTTGATCTCGATCCCCGCGATGGCATTGTCCAGCGGCGTGGCCTGAAGGTCGAAGAGCCCCGGCGCGGTAGCCCCCACCAGGATGATGCGACCAGCCACCTGTTCGGCCGCGACGCTGCCATCCATGACCTGCCACGCCGGGATCAGACGGCGCGGATCCGCGCGGGTATAATGCAGCAGCAATGATCCGTCCGGCGTCGTCGGCACATCAAACGCGCCGATACGGATGGCGTTCACCCCGGTTGCCGCCCCGAAGGCGGATTGGCCACTGGCGTTGGAGCTGCGCAGCACAAAGGTCCCTGCCCCCTGAGCGACCCGTAGCGCTTCGGAGGCCAGGCTGGGCACTATGGACCCATCCGACAGGTGAAACATCAGCGGGACACGCCGCACGATCTGGTCCCGGCCCGGCACCCAGTTCAACGCCCCAAGCCCCGTGGCCGCCTGCGCCAGCTCGGGCAGCGGCAGCTCCACCCGGTCAAACCCCGGCAGAAAATCGCCCGGTGGATCCCCGGCAAAGGCCACCCCGGCCTTGTCGTATTGCTGGCCCACCTCCTGGGTCTGCACAAGGTCCCCGCCACCCAGCACGGTGCCCAGAACAACCGGAGCAGCCTGAACCACCCGCTGGAAGCTCTCATCGCCATCCGGAAAGTCCTGCAAGGCAGACAGCAGGGCCTCGCGCTGCGGGCCAGGCTGCACCATTTCGGCGATCTGTGCCCGGGACAAACGGTCTGGTTCAGAGAACACGAAGTCATACGCGATGGCAGCAGCGCCCAGTTCGGTCAGTTTTTCGGTCAGTTCTGCCACCCGGCCACGGGGCCAAGGCCATTGGCCCAGCTTGTCCAGCGACGCCTCGTCGATCGTGACAATGCGCACCGGCAAGTCGGGGTCATAGAGACGCGGATTCCAGTTCTGAAACTCGTCAAAAGTCAGATTTCTGAGCTGCGTCATCGTCGCGGGTTCGTTCAATCGCAGCAGCGCACCGCCAATTCCGAAACACAGGATGGAGACCAGCACCGGAAAGGCACGGGACACCAGACGCTGCAAGCGCTTGGATTTCAACTTGAACGGAAATCGAAATCGCAATTGTCAAAAACCCCGAAAGCAAATGTGCAAAGACCCGGATCAACCCCGCTGCAATGGCCCCGGTTCAGGCACGACCGTACAGCAGGTTCCGCGAAAAAGCAGCCCAATCCTGGGGTGAATGCCCGTTTCGCAACAGCTGCGCGCCTGTCGCCCGATCCAGCTCAAATCAAGCGTAACGAATATGTCACATCGCTTCATCGGCGGAGCTTTGCCCAAGTCCCCGCATGGGGAGAACGGGCTTCTCGTTTACAATGTCATAAGAATACCGATTCGTTTTTCGGCCAACCCCTTCTTTTTTGAAATCGACATCATGATTTTTTCCACGCTCCCCAAGCTGAAAACCATCGCCTTTTCAGGGCTTTGCGCGCTGTCGCTTATGGCGATCGGTTATCCCGGTACGGCACAGGCCCAACAGGCCACGCAAGACCAGCAATCCTTCGAAGAGCTTGAAAAGCGGCGCGCAGCGCTGTTTCAGGTCACGCTCAACAACCCCACCAATCTGGATGTTGCGTTCGAATACGCGATGCTTTCGGCCCGGGTCGGGGACTATGAGGGCGCGATTTCAACACTGGAACGGATGCTGATTTATGCGCCCGGGCTGCCGCGTGTGCAGCTGGAGCTGGCAGTGCTCTATTACCGTCTGGGTGCCTACGACAAGGCCAAGGAATACCTGCAGCTGGTCAGCGCACAGGACCTGCCGCATCCCGTCCGGGTCCGCGTGTCCCAATTCGAAGCGTCGCTGGAACAGGCGTCGCGCCCCTTCCGCTTTACCGGAACGGTCCAGGCCGGCCTGCAGACCCACACCAACGCCAACCTGGCACCCAACCAGGATTCGATCCTGATCGGCGGTCTACCCTTCGTTCTGTCGCCCGGTGCCCGCGCCCAATCCGACACCAACGCCTTTGCCCTGGCACAGCTGCATTTCGCCCATGAGCTGCCAAGCCCCGGTGCCCTGTTCGAAGTCGAAGCGACGCTTTATGCCACCGAATACGCGGATCTGAACCGCCTGAACATGAACCTGCTGGAAATCGCGGCTGGCCCGTCCTTCAGCCTGGGCGGCATCGGCTGGGACAAAACACGCCTTGGCCTCTATGGCATCGTGGGCGCCGCGCGTCTTGGGGGACATAGCTATTCCACCACGTTCGGGGCGGGGGCCCGTTTGCGGTCGCAGGTTGGTGAACGCACCTTCCTGGAGGCTTTGATCGAAGGCCGGGATGTCGAGTATGACAACAGCACCACCTACCCCACCGCCACCAACGGAGACGGCGAAACCTATCGCGCCAAGGCAAAGCTGACGCAGCTGATCAATTCTCGGCTGTCCGCCTCCTTGACCTTCGAAGCCCGCAAGACCGACGCGGCAACCGTATTCAACAGTTCCTCCTACTACAGCCTGAGCGCCAACACGTCCTACAAGTTCAACGGGCCAACCACCGGCATTTTCGCCGACGACGCCCCCTGGACGCTGTCCCTTTCTGTTGGTGGACTGAAACGGGACTATGATGGTCCGGACCCCGCGATCAATCCGCTTGCCGCCGAAAGCGATGACGCGCTCTGGATCGAAGCAGGGTTGAGCGTGCCACTTGAAAACAAGTTTTCCGCCTACATCACGGCGCAGTACCTTGAACAGGATTCCAATTACGCAACCCGCGATTATCACGGGGCCACCCTGACCTTTGGCGTAGCAAAAAGGTTCTAATTCATGACTTATCTCTTGAAAACAACCGCCTATGCAGCCCTTCTGGCAGGGGTCTCCGGCCTGGCCGTTCCTGCCGCGCTTGCCGACAGCCGTGTCGGGGTGTCATCGGCGGTAAACAAGCAATCCACGTTGGAACGCGGTGCCATTCAACGCACCTTCACAGTGGGCGAAGACGTCAATTTCAAGGACAGGATCATCACCAACCCCGAGGGGCTGGCCCAGGTGCTTTTTGTCGATGGATCGACTTTTACCATCGGATCGAACACCCGCGTTGTCATTGACGAATTCGTCTACAACCCCGCGGATGGGAGCGGCGCGCTGGTATCCGAGGTCACCAAGGGCGCCTTGCGCTTTGTTGGCGGCAAGCTGTCCAAGGGCACGCAACCGGTGAAGTTCAAGACCCCTGTCGGGATCCTTGGCGTACGCGGCGGGATCATGGAATTGGATCTGAACCCCAGCTGCGAATCCGGCGGCGGATGTCCGGTAATGACCGCCAGCCTGATTTTCGGGGACGAACTGACCCTGGATGCCGATGGCGGCGGATCCCGTCAGGTGTTCGATGCGGGCCAGTCGATCGTCGTCCGCCGCGAGAATGACGGCTTCGAAATCTCTGTCGTTCCAACCGAAACGCTGGGTACACGGGGCCTGCAACAGCGCCTGACCGGGTCGCCCCGCCAGAACGGCGGCGCGCCTCGGGCACCGGCCCCGCAGGATGTCGTGGACAGCGGCCTGCCACAGATCAATTCGAACCAGTCCCCCTTCGTCATCCGTCCAGTGCTGCGGCCCGAGGTGGTGACCACAGCGGTTTCGCCCGAGCCCGATAGCCCCGGTATCAGCGGGCCTGCGCGGGAAGTAACTCAGAGCGTCAACGAAAAGGCGCAGGGCGACGTGGTGCGCGAAGAAACGGATCCCGTTGATCCCACCGTGCGCCAGAATCTGACCGGATTGTTTGCGACGCCGCAGACGGCCTATCAGACCTCCAACGGTGCGGCGACGGTCGCGGATCCCTTCTCGGCCAATATCGCGGGACCGGTGCCGGCCGGTTTGATCTCGGTGAACCTGCTGGAAACGCCTGGCGGTGTTCCGACCGGCGTAGAAATCGGCGACATTTCCCTGCCGTTCCCGATCTCTCCGGGCACCACCCCCATCGATCCGGTCTATTCGACGACCTACAGCCGCCAGGTTGAGGGGGGCACCATTCTGGGCGGACCCGGTGGCTTCGCGCTCTACTTCCTGTCGCTTGGGGCCCCGGACTCGACAACGGTTTCACCGGCCGCAGCAAACCCCTCCACCGGGCTCTATGTGGTCGTGGGCAACCCGACACCGCGCGAAGTCTTCTATCCTGATGTTCTGGGCTCGCGCCCGGCTCAGGTGCGCACCTATTCGCTTGGCGAAGACTATGTGCGCACGGCGCTCGATCTGACCTCTGCGGTGCCGCTTCTGAACACCGCTGTGCTTGAACGCTTCGGCAACCGTTTCGTCAACGATGCCGTGGAAACGCCGCTCTATATCATCGAACGGACCAACCTCGACCGGTCGGCACGGACGCTCTATGCCGCCTTCGGGATCGAAGGTTACGGCCCGGACCAGCGGTCGTTCATCGTCAGTGATGCCGGGCTTGTTTTCGGCTCGTTGGCCGGATCCGGCGAAAGCGCGCTTGGCGTAGGCGGCACACGCCGCGGATCTTATCGCTTTGCCAGCAGCGATAGCAGCACTTTCATGCGCGGCGGAACCGGTTCAACCAAGATCGAGAACCCGTTGCGCTTTACCGCGATTGCAGGTCCCGATGGCGAGGCCTTCATCTATTCCTCGGGCATTCATGGGTCTGGCCTCGCCCGAAACTCATATGGCGGGGAGCGCGAGTTCATCGACGTGAACCTGTCCGACCCGCTGAACGCGCCCACGGACGGGACGCAATATGGCTCTGCCCTGGTCCCTGCCCTGCTGTCCGACAAGACCGCGCTCAGCACGCTGAACCGCCCATCGGTAATCTTCAACGGCTTCGCTTCGGGCATGGTCGAAAACGCCGATCTGCGGGTTGTGCCCTATCGCTCCTACGGCAGTTCGGACGTCCTGTTCAGCTTTGATGGCAGCCGGGCGTCCCTGGGCGGGGTTCTGAACGTGTCCGATGTCAACGGGGCCGATCCCGACGCGGCGCGCTTCCAATACGCCTTCGGCTTTGACGTGACCGGCACCTTCCCGGGCGCATCTTCCAGCCGCTCGGCCTATCTGGACCTGTCTCGCTTCGCGGCAAACTCCACAGGCCCCAGCGACAGCCAGGGGGGCGACACCACCTTGCTGTTCAAGGACGACGGCACAGTGATTTCACACCGCCCAACCACGTCGGCCACCCCGCAGGATCCGGGTACCTATGTGGTGTCTTCCGGTCTGGTCCCGCAGCCGGAACTGTTCAGCGCCGCAGACGTGCAGGAATGCGCCTGTGAGTTCATGAAGTGGGGATGGTGGGGGTCGCAGACCCAGTTCGAAGACAACACGCAACCCAGCGGCCAGCGCACGGATTTTGTCCATCTGGGCACCTGGGCCATCGGCGACCTGCCCCGCGGGGATGAGCTGCCGCTGAACGGCACAGCCACCTATAACGGTCACGCCGTGGGCAACGTGTCCGTCAGCGGTCCCGGAAGCACCGCCCAATATGTCGCCGTGGGTGACATGCAGATGACCTATGACTTTGCCGAAAGGGCCGGATCGTTGGAGATCAACAATTTCGACGGTCGTGACATGTCGGGCACCATGTTCGGATCCATGGGCGTCAATGGGTTTGAGGGGTCTTTGTCCGGTCTGGGGTTGGAAGGATCTGCCTCAGGCGCCTTCGCGCGCGGCCCAGCCAGCGTTGCACAAGGCGTTCTTGGCTCCTTTGACGTGACCGGCGCAGGATACAACGCCGTCGGTAGCTTCTTGGGCGAAACCCGCTAAGCAGAAGGACCTGAGCGTGCCCCTTTCTTCGGGGCACGCTCCTTGGTGTTGGCTTACGCCAGCCGGTCCAGCGCTTCCTCCAGCTTTTCCAGTTCGCCCTTATGCATGGAAATGGACTGCGCCTTATAGGGGAATGCCTTGGCGCGCACTTCTGACTGGAACGCCTGCAAGGCTTCGACCCGCTCCTGATACACCTGCTTGTGAAGCCGCCCCAGATCGCGGAAGGCATGAGCATGACGCGGTGGGTTTTCTGCCTCCCCGCAGATGTCCGCCATAAACAGAAAGATCACGTCCCCCGCGTTTCCGGATCCCAGAGAGATGGTGACAATCGACGTGCGATCATTCAGCAGGCGCAGGGTGTCTTCGGCCACGCATTCGATTTCACAGGCGAAGGCCCCTGCGTCCTCATAACGCTTGAACGTCTGATGGATCTGCATCGCCTCCTCGGCAGTCCGGCCAAAGGCGCGCAGGCCGCCACACCAGTGGCTGAGCGACGGGACCAGCCCCATGTGCACCTGGACCGGGATGCCTTCTTTGGCCAGCATCTCGACCACCTCATAGGAGCGGTTGGTGAAATACATGTCCGCACCTTTTTCCATGCAGTCGATGGCGTGGCGCATGATTTCGTCATTGGTGGCAAACTGTCCCCAGTTCATCGCGGTGCCGGCGAAATGGGTGGGCGCGATCTCGCGCGCCATGTCCAGATGCACGTCCCACAACGTCAGAAGATCGATGCCCGCATCAACGCAGGCGCGCATCTCGGCCTCATTCGCCGGGTTGCACATGGTCAGCCGTTCGCCGGTCTGTTTCAGGTTGATCAGATCACGAACCGTATAGTTGCGCTGCGCCGGACGGCGGCCGAAGGTATAGATATTCTTCATCGTTTTTTCCCCGTTGTTCCAATAGGAAAGCCGGGCCGCATCGGGCCCGGCAGTGTGTGCCTTGTATGGCGCTTATTCCGCGGCCCAGATCTTGCGGCGGCGTTCCTTGACCATCTCGTTGCCCTCATCGGTGCCGTCGTGGAAGGTGTTGAACCACTCATCCCACGGCGTTTCCCAAGTGCCGTAGTTGCAGTCAAAGAAACGGTGATGCAGCTGGTGGAAGAAGTCACCGACCAGGAACTTGGCCTTGTTGCCGAACTTCACATGCTCAAACCCAGCGTGAGAGGTCGGCGCCCCGATCCCGTGGTGGAACAGCAGGAAGATCGCCAGCACCGGGTGCGAGGGCAGCAGGAAGAAGATCATCGTGTCGAACATCAGAAAAAAGCTTTCAACCGGGTGCATCGCCAGGCC
>JALEGX010000010.1 GCA_022763485.1 Paracoccaceae bacterium
ACCCGGGTTGCCGGCGGGCTTACCCCCCCCCTGCCCCCCCCGACCCCAGCTTTGCGGAGAAATGACAATGTACAGCAACATTTTGGTGCCGGTCTCTTTTGAGGCCGATCGAGATGCGCATCAGGCGCTTGAAATCGCACAGGTCCTGCGAGGGGCAGGCGGCAAGATAACCGTTCTGCATGTGCTGGAGCATTTGCCACAATACGCCAGTGACCTGCTGCCCGAAGATCACATCGCGCAGGCCCGTGAAACGGTAGCCGAAAAGCTAGCCCCGCTGGTCGCCGGGATCGGGGATATTGCGGTTGAGGTGGTGGAGGGGCATTCCGCCCGCACCATCGTCGATTTCGCCCAGGCCCATGCCAAGGACTGTATCGTCATCACCAGCCACCGTCCCGGCATGCAGGACATGTTCCTGGGATCTACCGCTGCCCGTGTGGTGCGCCACGCGCTTTGCGCGGTACATGTGGTGCGATAGACCCGTCAGGGATTTGCCCCGGGGCGGCCGATGACTGCCCTCAGGCCTCCTGTTCCCCTTGGTGACGCATGTCCAACTGGTAGCGCACGGGATCTGCGTTTTCTGGGGCGTGCAGCATGAACCGCGGCGAGCGATTGGCAAATTCATGCAGGTGGACGGTGACGCAGTCCTCATCCACCAGAACAACGCCATAGGCCGGCGGCTCCAGATTACCGGCGATTTCGGTCGCGGCGCCGTTCAGGTCCAGTGCCACCTGATGGTTCAGGCCCCGCATGCAGGAGAAACTGATCCCGCGCCAGTTGCCAAAGATCGCCCGATGCACATGACCAAAGAACAGGTGCCTGATCCGGTGCGCATGTGGGGCGAGGACGTCGTAAAAGGCTTCGGCATCCTGCATCATGATGGCATCCATGCCCGCGATCCCGACCGGGAAGGGCGGGTGGTGCATGAACAGGAACACCGGCTCTTCGGTGGTCTCCAGACGGGAATGCAGCCAGCCCAGGCGCGCCGCGCAATATCCGCCTGCATGGGTGCCCGGGCTCTTGGTGTCCAGACACAGCCCAAGCCCCTGCGGCGTATCGAACATGTATTGCACAAACCCGCCCGCATCCCGCGCCACCGCGGGGAAGCTGGACGCAAAGGCGCCGGTGTCGTCGTGGTTGCCAACCATCAGGTAGAGCGGGACGGTCAGGCGGCTGATCTGGGCCTTGAACGCCTCATAGGCGTCGTCATCACCCCAATGGGTCATGTCACCGGTCACGATCACGAATTCTGCATCCGCATGTTCGGCGTTGATGCTGTCCACGGCCTGCGCCAGCCGCTGTGCGGGGTTGGCGCCATAGAGCAGCCGATCCCCGCCGATGACATGCGTGTCGGTCAGGTGGATGAATTTCATTCCGCCGCCTCAACCGGTTTGGCCCAGTCCTCCCATTCGGTTCCTGCGGTCAGCACCGGCCCGTCCCAGGCAAAGGGGATCTGGTGAATGATGGTGTCCTCGCCCTGGATCAGCAGCACGAAATAGGCCGGGTCCATGGGGGCACCTTTCAGCAGTTCGGTCTCTGCCAGATCCGGGATCGACTGGTTGCCGGTCGACGGGACCGAGGCGAATTGCACCCCCGCATAGTGACCGTGGATCGGTGCGTGGACATGTCCGAAATGGATATAGTCGATCTTGTCGCTATGGACCCGGATCAGATCGAAGAACGCGGTTCGGTCCGGCTCGACCAGAGCGATCTTGTCCTCGGCAGGCAGCCCGACCGGCATCGGGTTGTGATGCAGAAAGATCCGCGCCCGCTGACAGGTGGCAAGCTCGGCCTCAAGCCAGCGGCGGCGCGCGGCACAGAAGTGCCCGGCGTGGGTCTGTGTCCCAACGCTGTCAAGATACAGGAACCGCGTGTCGCCAACGGTTTCGGCATGATTGACAAAGCCGTTGCTATCCACGGGATGGTCCGGAAAAACGGATAGGAAATTGGCGCGATCGTCGTGGTTGCCGATCATCAGACGAACGGGAATCGGGAAGCCGGCGATGGCCTGTCGCAACGCTTCATACGCAGGTTTTTCACCCCAATGGGCCAGGTCACCGGTAAGGATGATCCGTGTGGCGTCTGCGTGGTGGGCCAGAACGTCGGCCAGGGCACGGCCAAACCGCGCGTGGGGGTCCAGCCCGCCCATTTCTTCGCCCGGATTGGTCAGGTGAATATCCGAAATATGTACGATCTTCATGTGGTTGCTCTGCTCGAAAAGGGGTGGTCGCGCGCAGCGCTACGCGCGACCGGATGTTATGATCAGCCGTTCGGCAGCAGGTCTGCGACTTCCTCGACCAGCTCCTGCTGCAGCTCTTTCATGTCGGTTGCGTCGCCGGTGACGATGCGTTCGATACCGTCATAGATGACCTGAGTGATCGCCAGACCGTTGTCCCCCGGATAGGCCAGCCAGTCGCGCAGCAGCGGCAGCTGATCCACAGCGGTCTGCTTGTTCGGGTTCTGGTCATAGAAATCCGCCAGGATCACTTCGTTTGCGGCCTTGTTGGGCGGCATGTAACCGGTGGTCTTCGCCACTTCCGCGGCCCCTTCACCCGAGGTGATGTATTTCAGCCAGGTCCAGGCCGCTTCCTGCACCTTCGGATCATCCGAAGTGGAGGTCAGCAGCGCCGCGTTGCCCCCTGCGGGCAGCCCCTTGGGGGTTTCGCCCATGCCCGGGAACGGACCGGTTTTCAGTTCGAAATCACCCTGCGACCGCTCAACGGCACCCAGCGCGGAGGTGGACCAGAACATCATGCCGATTTCACCGGCCGAGAAGGACGACAGTGCCGATTTCCACTCGAGGTTCTGCATGTCGCACTTGGTAAAGATCTCCTGCATCTGCTCCAGAGCAGCCAACGCTTCGGGGCTGTCCAGGGTCACAACGCCCTTTTCGACGATCGCCTTGTCCTGCGACCACATCAGGGCCTGCATGAACCAGTTGCCGGTGATGTTCCAGCCCCAGAAGAGCGGGTTATCGACACCATTGGCCTTCATGGTTTCACAGGCGCTGATCACCTCATCCCAGGTGGTCGGCATTGCGTCGATGCCACCGGCCTTCAGGATGTCCATGTTGTAGTAGCCAACCGGCAGCGACACCGAGAACGGCAGGCCGTGCACGTTTCCGCCGAAGGTGGACAGCGACAGCATCGCATCATGGTAGCCGTCCTTGGCGAAATCGGCTTCCTGCGCGATGAACGGTTCCAGCGACTGGGCGATGCCCTTTTCCACCAGGATCTGTTGGCGGTTCAGGCCCTGCATGGTCACGTCAGGCAGGTTGCCGGACACCGCTTCGCGCAGGATGGTGTTGGTGCCGTCTTCGTAGGATTCATAGGTCGCGCGGAACTTGATCTCGATATTCGGATGCGCCTCTTTGAAGGCAGGCATCATCGCTTCATAGGTCACGTCGAACAGGTGGCTGTAGGGGTAGGCGAATTCGACGGTGACTTTGTCTTCGGCCATCACGGCGCCGGCGGTCAGTGCCAAAGCCATTGCAGTCAGGGTGGTTTTCATGGAAATCTTCCTCTCATTCCTGAAATGGAGCGCTTGTGTTTGGCGATGCACGCTCCGTGTTGATCCCGGACGGGATTTCGGGTGGGTGCGGGGCAACCCGCACCCGAAACTCATTTCATGCCGCTCAGGGTGATCCCTTCGATGAAGCGCTTCTGCGCCAGCAGGAACGCCACGATCAGCGGCATGACGATGACCGTGGCCGTGGCCATCATCGGACCAAAGAACGATCCGTCGCCGTCCCCCTTGAACTCCCGCAGGCCAAGGGGAGGCGTGAACAGATCGCGGTTGCCGGTGACGACGATGCGGGGCCAGAAGTAGTCGTTCCAATGCGCCACGACGCTGAAGATCGCAAAGGCCAGCAACGCGGGGATTGCCGTTGGCAGCATGACGCGCCAGACGATGGCGAATTCGCCCATGCCATCCATGCGCGCCGCGTCGATCAGGTCATCGGGCACCGTCATGAAGAACTGGCGCATCAGGAAGATGCCGAAAACGCTGATCGTCCAGGGCACCACAAGTGCCGCGTAGGTATTGGTCAGTCCCAGCTTCGCCAGCATGATGTATAGCGGCAGGGCAATGGCATGGACGGGGATCAGCAGGCAGAACAGCACCAGCCCGAACACCGCTTCCCGGCCCCAGAACTTGAGCTTGGCCAGCGCATAGGCAGCAGGCAGTGCAACAACCACCTGGATCAGAAAGATCGATGCGGTGACGATCACACCGTTCAGCAGATACCGCAGCAGCGGCGCCTCGGTGAAGGCTTTGGTGTAGTTGAAGACGACCGGGCGCATGGAGCAGTCGGCCTCGGCAGCGGAGACCAGCGCATCGCGGATCTCACTATCGCTCAGACCGGGATAATCCGGCGCGGCGGCGGCGATGTCATCGCGGCTGGGATCGCGCAGCTTCACGCAGCGTTCGTCGACCATCATCTCCTGCCGCCCAAAGAACCCGCCTTCGCCGCGGTCGATTTCGCCCGGGGATTTGAACGAATAGCTGACCATCATGTAGAACGGCGCAATGACGACGATCACGCCAAGCATCAGGATCAGATGTTTCCACCAGTCACGGGTCATCAGTAATGCACCTTTCGTTCCACCAGCCAGCGCTGGATCAGGGTGAGAAACATCACGAAGGCCAGGAACAGCATGGTTATCGCCGAACCTATCCCGATCAGGTTCTGCTGCACGCCTTTCTCGAAGATTGCGAACATCATCACGTAGGTGGATTTGTTCGGCCCGCCGCCCTGGGGCCAGAAAGCTTCGATCGTGTCGAACACCTGGAAGGCGCGGATGCAGGTGATGGTGACAACAAAGACGGTCGTCGGTCCCAGTGCGGGCCAGGTCACCAGCCGGAAGCGGTCCCATCCTGATTTCGCCCCGTCCATTTCGGCGGCGTGATACAGTTCGCGATGCACGCTGGTCAGGCCCGCAAGATAGAGCACCATGTTGAACCCGAACCCCTGCCAGATGCCGATGAAGCAGATCACCCAGATGGCGTATCGCTTGTCACCCAGCCAGACGGGAAAGCGTTCGGCACAGCCGTTGGCCATGAACGGCCAGACCGTTTCCAGAACCGTGCCACAGCCCATCTCCAGCGTGCGGTTGATCATCCCGATCGACGGATGCAGCATGAATTCCCAGGCAATCGCCATCGCCAGCAGCGTGGCCATGACCGGCAGGAAATAGATCGTCTTGTACAGCTCGCGGAACCGGCCCAGCGAATTGATCAGCAGGGCCGCCCCAAGCCCGAGCCCGACCGAGATCGGAACCACGGTGACCACATAGGTCAGCGTCGCGACGAACATCTTTTCATAGGTCGAGCGGGTGAACAGCCGCTCGTAGTTGCGGGTTCCGATCCAGTCAAATCCGGTGTTGCCCAGCGAATAGTTGGTGAAGGACAGCACCCCGGCAATGACCACCGGGGCCAGCAGGATGACCACCATCAGCAGCAGCGCCGGGGCGGTCAGAAACCAGGCGGTGCGCCGTTCTTCGGCGGCCCTGCCCAGGCTGGTCTTTGGTGCGGCGCCTGGTGATGAAGTTTCGACAACCGCCATCTCAGGCCACCTCTGCTTTGCTGAGCCCAACCTTGGCAACGGTCCGGACGCGCGCGCCATCGGCGTCAAAGATCAGCGCATTCCCGGCCTCGAAATCCAGTCCAACGGCGGCGCCCAGCCCAAGCGCGCGGCGCTGATGCGGCGTGGCCCGCAGGGTCACGCGCTGCGCCTGATCCTGAAGTTCGATTTGCACGAACATTTCGGACCCCAGGTTTTCGCTATGCACGACATGGCCGCGCAATGGGGCCTGTTCGCCCGCCAGCCGCAGGGCTTCGGGACGCAGACCCAGCGAGGCCACGCCTTTGCCGCGCCCGGGCAGGGCAAGGTCCAGCAGACGACCGGCCAAGACAAGCTGGCCGTCCTCATCCACTTCAACCGGCAGGATATTGATCTTTGGTGAGCCGATGAATTCCGCAACTTCGATGCGGTCGGGATCGTCATAGACGACCTCGGGTGAGGCGCATTGCAGGATGCGCCCGCCCATCATGACCGCGATCCGGTCGGACATCGTCATCGCTTCGACCTGGTCATGGGTAACATAGATGAAGGTCGCGGCCAGCCGCCGGTGCAGTTGCGCAATCTCGGCGCGGGTTTGCACGCGCAGCTTGGCATCCAGGTTGGACAGCGGTTCATCCAGCAGGAACGCGGACGGTTCACGCACAAGCGCGCGGCCCAGTGCGACCCGCTGGCGCTGACCGCCAGAAAGCTGTCCGGGCTTGCGGTCCAGTAGATGTGCAATCTCAAGCATCTGCGCCGCGTGCTCGACATCCTGCCCGATCTCATCCGCCATTGCGCGCGCGCCGGGCATGAGCCGCCCCACCACAGGCAGGCGTTGCAGGCCGTTCAAACGGCGCATCTTCAGCGGAACGGCGATGTTTTCACCAACGCTCAGATGGGGGTAAAGCGCATAAGACTGGAACACCATCGACAGGTTGCGATCTGCCGCCCTGTGCCCGGCCACCGATTGCCCGCCGATCCGGATATCGCCAGAGCTCTGGGCCTCCAGTCCCGCAATGATCCTAAGCAGCGTGGACTTGCCGCAGCCGGAGGGACCAACCAACGAGACGAACTCACCATCGGCAATATCAAGGGAGACCCCCTTGAGCACTTCGGTTTCGCCAAACCGCTTGGTGACATTCGCGATGCTCAGCTCTGCCATCTGATTCCTCCTTGTGACAAGGCCGGTCTAGGCAGCAAAGCCATCACTTTTGTGACGTCATATTAGTGAGACTAATGTCGGGTATTGCCTCGCTCAAAATGGAGCGATCCCATGCGAGCCAACCATCACCAGTTCGTGGCCTTTGCCTATGTCGTGCGCGAAGGCAGTTTCTCAGCGGCGGCCGCCCGGCTTGGGGTCACCCAATCCGCGGTCACTCAGCATGTGAGCAAGTTGGAAAAGCAGGTCGGATCACAGCTGTTGTTGCGCAACCGGGATGGCATTTCCCTGACCCGAACGGGTCAGGAATTCTATGATCTGGCGGATCGTCTGGTGGCGCTGGATGCCGAAATCAACGAGCGTCTGGAAGGCTTCGAGGCCATGGCCCGTGGCCACATTAAGATCATCGCCAATGCGCCGCTTCCAGCCTTGCGGGCGATCAGCCTGTTTCGCCAGGCCTATCCCGACGTGGAAATCGACTTCGCCCTTTACGGCTGGACCACGGCAACCAATCTGTTGCGCGAACGACGTGCCGATGTCGGCCTGATCACTGATCCGCCCCGGTCGGATGACTGGGAACGTGTCCTGGTCCAAAGT
This sequence comes from Paracoccaceae bacterium, assembly GCA_022763485.1. Lineage (GTDB taxonomy): Bacteria > Pseudomonadota > Alphaproteobacteria > Rhodobacterales > Rhodobacteraceae > Aliisedimentitalea. Next base: position 7,314 of record JALEGX010000010.1, read on the forward strand.
GCGCAATACGTGGCCTACCTGCTGCCGACCTCCCCGCTTGCTAACCGTGAGCTGCTGCATTTCAAGGACTTGCAGAAGGAAACCATCATTCTGCCCGAAGCGGGATCCTTGACGGAACGGGTGGTGCGCGAAGCCCAGAAGGACAGTGGGATCTGGTTCCCCCGAACCATCAAGATGACCACCTTCCCGCTGATGTGCGAGGCTGTTCTGCAAGGGGCCGGGATCGCCATCTTTCTGGGCAAGAGTGGCCTGATTTCCCAAGGGCTGATCGAAGTGCCGATTGCCGAGCTTTCCAAGCAGCATGAAACGGCGGTCGTCGCCCCGAAGGACCGCGCGAAGCTGCGCCTTGTGAAAGCCTTCATCGAAATCGCATCTTCGTCAGATTTTCGCTGAACCCGGACGGGCATACGCATCTGTAACCAGGGAGCACCAAAGAAACAGCACGGACCTGACGTCACTCAAGTCAGGCTCGGACAGATCCGCATAAGCCCTGAAGTCAGAGAAACTATTGCCTTGAGGGACAGACGCGGATTATGCCTGAAAGCCACTACTTTTCCGGAAGGCCCGACGCCAGATGACGCCCAAAGACCCAGCAACGGCGCCCGTTGAATTCCGTTCTGCCGGTCAGGCGGATGCGGATCGCAGATTTCATTTCGTGTTGCTGCCGGGCTTCTGGATGCTGTCGTTGGTCCCGGCGCTGGACACGCTGGTCAACGCCAATCTGCTGGCCGGGCGCACCATGTATGACTGGGTGTTGTGCAGCCAGGACGGTCAGCCCGTCGCCTCCACCCAAGGGACCCCGACGCCGGTTGATTTCGGGCTGGACTATTGCGGGACGCCCACCGACATCGTGATTGTTGCAGGCACCGGGGTTGAGCAGATGGACCTGAGCCGCCTGTCGGTTTGGCTGGGCCGCAAGGTCAGGGGCGATGTCAGGGTTGCGGGCCTCGGGTCTGCGGCCTTCGTCATGGCGCGGGCCAACCTGCTGAACGATGTCCCGGCAACCATGCACTGGCATTACCGCGACAGCTTTGCCGAGACCTTCCCGGACGTGGAACTGAGTAGCCGGCCCTATATCAGCGAGGGCAACCGCCTGACCAGCTCGGGCGGGGTGACGTCGATTGACCTGTTCCTGGATCTGATCGCGCAGGACCACGGCGTCGACTTCTCGATCGCGGTGGCCGACAGCATGAACTATCAGAGTGTCCGTCAGGTGCAGCAGAGCCTGCGGGTTGATGCCCCGTCTTCACTGCGGGTGACGCATCCCAAGCTGACGCCCGTCCTGCAGACCATTGAGCAGAACCTCGAATTCCCGGTGCCCCCATCAGAGCTGGCAGGGCTGGCCGGGGTGTCCACACGGCAACTGGAACGGCTGTTCCGGCAATATCTGGGGCAGACCCCGAAGCAGTATTATATGTCCGCGCGTCTGCGCCGGGCACATTTCCTGCTGGCCCAGACTCAGATGAGCGTGATGGACGTGGCCTTGGCCTGTGGCTTTCAATCGGCCAACCATTTTGCCAAATGCTTCCGTCTGGAATTCGGCCAAACACCCGCACAGATGCGGCGTGGAAAGAGCGCAAAAGCCTGAAAAACTAACATGTTTTCGTGATTTCCCTTCTGTCCGCAAGACAGGGGGAAAATCATGTTTACAGACTCACGTCCGATAATTATACGTGTGTATAACAAATGGGGCGCAGGGCCGACCCATCTGCTGCAAAGGGATGCGTGACATGAAGTACACCGACAGGATCAACCGTCTGACCGGAACGGCCGAAGACAGCTGGGCCGTATACAAGCTGGCACGTCAGATGATCGATCAGGGCCATGACGTGATCGAACTGGCCATTGGTGAACCCGATGTGCCTGCGCCGGACTATCTGATCGACACCGCGATCAACGCCTTGCAGTCGGGCCGGACGACCTATTCCACCGGGGAAGGGGAGCCGGGCCTGCGGCGCGCTCTGTCGAAACGCTATACCCGCACGACGGGCCGCCAGATCACCGATGATCAGATCCTGTGCTTTCCGGGAACACAGACAGCCCTGTTTGCAGCGATCCACGCGATTGCAGGACCCGGCGATCAGATCCTTGTCGGGGATCCGATGTATGCCACCTATGACGTGGTGTTTCAGGCCAGCGGGGCCGAGGTGGTGCGCATCCCGCTGAGGGCCGAAAACGGATTCCGCATGGCCGCCGAAGATCTGCGCGCGGCGGTGACACCGCGCACAACCGCCATCTTCATCAACACGCCCCACAACCCAACCGGCGCCGTGCTGAGCCTTCAGGATCTGGAAGAAATCGGGGCGGTCGCGCAGGAGCATGACCTGTGGCTGCTATCGGATGAGGTCTATGACGAGATGCTCTATCCCGGCGCGACCTTTCATTCCCCGCTGGAACTGCCGGAGCTGGCAGAGCGCACCATCGTGGTGAACTCGATCTCCAAATCCCATGCCGCACCGGGGTTCCGCAGTGGCTGGTGTGTCGGCTCGCCATCCTTCTGTCAGCATCTGCTGCCCTATTCCGAAGCGATGCTGTTCGGCAACCAGCCTTTCATCGCGGACGCGACCGAGCGCGCGGTCTCGGCCCCGTCGCCGGTTGCGCAGGGAATGGCCGCCCGCTTTGCCGCACGGGCCGATCGGCTGGCGGCCCGGCTGCAAGGGGACACCAACCTGAACGTACACAAACCGCAGGCGGGCATGTTCGCGCTGATCGACGTATCGGGCACCGGCCTGAACGGCCGTGACTATGCCTTTGACCTGCTGCGCAACGGGGGCGTGGGTGTCATGCCCGGCAGTTCCTTTGGCCCGTCGCTTGAAAACTGGGTGCGCCTGTCGCTGACCAAGGAAGATGCGCTTTTTGATGAAGCCTGCGAAAGGATCGTGAAACATGCACAGCTCTGCATTGCTTGACCGGGATCTGGCGCTGCCTCAGGGCAGCAGCGTGGGCGAAGCTCTGGTCGCCTGGCTGGAAGCGCACGGCGTCGAACTGGTGTTCGGCATTCCGGGCGTTCACACGGTGGAAATGTACCGGGGCCTAGGACGCTCCAGCATCCGCCATATCACTCCGCGTCACGAGCAGGGGGCGGGCTTCATGGCGGACGGCTACGCCCGGGCGTCAGGCAAGCCCGGGGTTGCTTTCGTCATCACCGGCCCCGGTGTGACCAACATCCTGACCCCGATGGGCCAGGCCCGCGCCGACAGCATTCCGATGGTGGTGATCTCTGGCGTCAACGAAGAAAGACATCTGGGTCGCGGTCTGGGACACCTGCATGAGCTGCCGGACCAGCACGGTCTGGTGTCGACGCTGGCGTGTCAGTCGGATCATGTAACCAACCCTCAGGACCTCTTTCCCGCGCTGGAGGGGCTGTTGGACCGGTTGCAGAGCGGCCGGCCCGGTCCGGTTCACCTGCAGGTGCCGTTGGATGTCTTTGGCCAAGCCTTTGGTGACGCAGGACAGATGGCTGAAACCAAGCCGCAGGCACACCCCGATGCAGATCAGGTCGCCCGGATTGCCGAACGATTGCAGGCGGCAAAGCGGCCGGTTCTGGTTGCAGGTGGGGGATGTCTTGGGGCCGAAGCGGATCTGACAGCCCTGGCCGAAGCCCTGGATGCGCCGGTGGTCCAGACGATCAACGCACGCGGGCTGATGCATGAACACCCGTTGCGCATTCCCGCATCGCCCAGCCTGACTGCGGTAAAATCGCTGTTTGCCGAGGCCGATCTGGTGCTGGCGTTGGGAACCGAACTTGGCCCGACGGATTTCGATATCTACAACACCGGTCACCTGCCGGAACTGCCCGGGCTGATCCGCATCGACATCGACGCTGCACAGTTGGCGCGCCATCCTGCCGAGATCGCCTTGCAGGCGAAGGTGGAACAGGCTCTGCCAGTGCTGCTGGACGTGTTGGACCCGCGCGCACCGCAAGGTGGCGCAGAGCAGGCGGCAAAGCTGCGCCACGCTGCGCGGGCCGAGCTGTCGCCGGAGTACCAGCAGATGGTCACCATGATGGAAGCCGTCCGGGACACGCTGCCGGGATCGATCATCGTGGGCGATTCAACGCAGCCGCTTTATGCCGCCAACATGTACTATGGGCATGACCACGCACGCGGCTGGTTCAACTCTTCGGTGGGATACGGCACGCTTGGTTATGCCATTCCCGCGGCCATCGGGGCTGCGCTCGGCGCGCCGGAACGGCCGGTGATCTGCGTATCCGGCGATGGCGGCGCACAGTTCACCCTGCCGGAAATGATGGTGGCCGTCGAAGAGCGCCTGCCCGTGACCTTCATCATCTGGAACAACGCCGCCTTCGGTGAAATTGCTACCGCGATGGAAAGCGCTGGCGTGGATGTTGTGGGCTGTTCGCCAACCCCGCCCGATTTCGCCCTGCAGGCGCAGGCTTTCGGGATGGAGTACATCCGTTGCAACGCAACGCCCACTGATCTGGCTCAGGCGCTGAAAACACGGACAGAGGCGACGAGACCCTGCCTGATCGAGATCAGGGTTTGAGCGCTCAATTCTAAAAGAACGCCATATCAGGGCCTGATCTCTCATTGTATTCTGCACACCATGTTTCGTGCTACAGCTTAGCCGACAGCGGTCTGAAATCCGCCGTCGGCTTTTGTCATTTCAAGGACTTATAGTGTTTCGGATTGTGTTTTTCGTTGTCTTGTTTTCCGTGCTGGCAACGCAGCTAAGCCAAAGCGTTCCCCGAAACCTTGATGACATCCTGCGGTGCACGGAGCGGCGGGTTGCTGAGCGCAAATGGCTGGTGAACGACCCGCGACCGTTTGATATCAGAAAGTGGGACGACGACATTACCTTGCTGACTGGGCGCCTTGGGTGGCACACCACCTGGCAGATTGCGTTCAAAACCGATCAAGGCCGGGTCCAAGCTTATGACACCTTCGACCGATCCAAAGGCAGGCCATTTGCCCGGAGGGCCGTGCCGAACGCGTTGAAGCGCCTGATCGTGGTCTGTGGGGCAGAATGGGCGGGCTTGTGGCCAACCGATGGATAAGCGTTGGGCAGGATCAGAAAACGCTTGCCCTGACGGGAGCGGCTGGGCCATGCGGGTTACATGATTGAACGCGATTTCCTGGTCCGCAACGCGCCGTTTCTGGCGGCGGGTGTGTTGATGACCTTCATGTCCAGCTTTGGGCAGACGTTCTTCATTTCTGTCTTTGCCGGTGAAATCCGGGCCGAGTTTGGCCTGACACACGGCGAATGGGGTGGCATCTATGCGATGGGCACGGCCCTGTCGGCGCTGGTCATGGTCTGGGCCGGGAGCCTGTCGGATCGTTTCCGGGTCCGGGCCTTGGGACCGGTGGTGCTGATTGGGCTGGCGCTGGCCTGTCTGGCGATGGCGCTGAACCCCGCGGTCTGGGCCCTGCCGCTGGTGGTCTTTGCACTGCGCTTCTTTGGTCAGGGGATGAGCAGTCATATCGCGATGGTGGCGATGACCCGCTGGTTTGTGGCGACCCGTGGCCGCGCGCTGTCCGTGGCCACGATGGGCTTTGCCTTTGGCGAGGCGGTACTGCCGCTGCTTTTCGTGGCGCTGATGGGGCTGGTCGACTGGCGGTTGCTCTGGGGGATTGGCGTGCTCCTGTGCCTGTTGGGCGCACCGGTTCTGGGGCGGCTGCTGGGGCAGGAACGCACCCCGGCGGCGCTGGCCAAGAGCAACAGCAACACCGGAATGCAGGGGCGTCACTGGACGCGCAGGCAGGCAATCACCCATCGCCTGTTCTGGATGATGGTGCCCGCGATCCTGGGGCCTTCGGCCTTCATCACGGCCTTCTTCTTTCACCAGGTCCATTTTGCGCAGATCAAAGGCTGGAGCCACCTGGATCTGGTGGCGTTCTTTCCGGTCTATACGGTGATCTCCATGGCGGCGATGATCCTGTCGGGCTGGGCGCTGGACCGGGTCGGCAGCGCCCGGCTGACGCCCTATTATCAGTTGCCCATGGTGCTGGGCTTCCTGATCTGCGCCACGGCGACAGAGCCGGTTGCAATGGGCGCGGGCCTGTTCTGCCTGGCGCTGTCCACCGGCGCCAATGCCACGCTGCCCAACGCCTTCTGGGCGGAATTCTACGGCACCGCCCATGTCGGCGCGATCAAGGCGCTGGCCGCCGCCGTCATGGTGCTGGGATCCGCTATTGGTCCGGGGCTGACCGGGCTGCTGATCGACGGCGGCATCGGGTTGGAGACCCAATATGTCGGCGTGGCCGGGTTTTTCGTGCTGACCACCGTGATGATGGCACTCGCCATCCCCCGCGCGGCACGGGATCTCTAGCAGCGCTCAGGTGTCTTCGCCGGCGTTACAAAGCGCCGGCAGATGCAGGATGTCGGCCACGGATTGCAGGGCGATCTGCACCGTTTCGCCGGGATCAAAGCAATGGGGCAGCAGGCCGCCTTCGATCCAGAGACCGTCCAGCACCGCGTTGCAGGCAATCGCCATGCGGCGCAGATGGGTTGGGTCTGTCTCGATCCCGGCCTCGGAATAGGCGCGCGCGATCAGCGCCTCCAGCGTGTCGCGATAGCCCAGATAGGCGCGCTGGTGCACCGCCAGCATCTGTGGCTCCAGCTGGATCATCTGCAGAAACCCGGCCCAGATCGCCACCGTATCTGCATCGGAGCTTGGGGGCTGCAGCGCCATTTCAATCACCCGCGCCAGCGCTTGCAGGGCTGAGGGGGCCGGGGCGGCGGCGGCCTCCATCGATCGTGCCGACAGCTGCGTCATGTGACGTTCAAAGGCGGCCGCGATCAGCTCTTCTTTGGTGGTGAAATAATGCCGGATCAACCCCTGTGTCACCCCGGCCTCTGCCGCGATGGCGCGCACCGTGGCGGACCGGATGCCGGAGCGGGCAATCAGGTGCAGCGTGGCGGCGATCAGATCGTCCCGGCGGGTGTCGGGGTCTTCGCGGTGAAAGGATTTGCGGGGCTCGGACACGTGCGACCTCGGGGCAGGGGGTTCGTGCAGGATAGCGGTTGCCGGGCTGGGCGCAACGGGATCATTCCACCGGACCGGTGAAGGCCAGCGCGCGCTCCAGCTGCTTGTCCAGTTTGGTCTGCTCGCGCCGGGTCTGAGCGTGTTCGCGTTCGGCGCGGGCCTGCGCGCTCAGTCGCAGCAGATGGCGCAGCGGTTTCAGCGGCAATGCCCGTGCCAGCCGCAACAGGGCCGGGGCAAACCTGCGAAACAGCTCATCCTCCAGGCTGACAATCGCCTCGGTCGAGCCGCGCGCGCCCTGCCGCCCGGTGCGGCCGTAAAGCTGCCGATCGATCCGGGCGCTTTCGTGAAATTCGGTCAGGATCACATGCAGCCCGCCGCGCGCTTCGACCCCGTCGCCCAGCCGGATATCCGTGCCGCGTCCGGCGATATTGGTGGCCACGGTGATGGCGCCGGGTTGCCCAGCCAGCGCGATAATGTCGGCCTCTTCCTTGTCCTGAGTGGCGTTCAGCACCTCATGCGGCAGGTGCAGCGCGGCGATGGCGCGGGCGCAGCTTTCCGATGCTTCGACCGAGCGGGTGCCAACCAGAACCGGACGTCCCGCGCGGTGCATCCGTTCGACGCGCTGCGCCACGTAGTTCCATTTGGCCGCCTCACTGCGCAGAAACCGGGTGCCCAGATGCCGCGCCTGTTTGGGACGGTGCCGGGGAATGCGCGTGGTGAACAGGCTGAAGGTGTCGCGAAATTCGCCTGCCAGCTCCATTCCGGTGCCGGTCATGCAGGCCAGTTGCAGGTATCGGCGGAAAAACCGTTGATAGGTGATCCGCGCCAGCGTTTCCTTGCGCCCCGTCACCTCCTGATGCTCTTTGGCTTCGATCATCTGGTGTAGGCCGCCCTGCCAGGACCGATCCGGCATCACCCGACCGGTGAATTCATCCACGATCTGCACCTTGCCGTCCAGGATGACATAGTCGCGGCCCAGCTCGAACAGATGCAGCGCCGACAGGGCCTGTTGGGCCAGCTCCTCGCGTGCGCGGACGATGCGCCAGATCCCGTCCAGCCCTTCGGTCAGGCCGGTCAGCGTGCGTTTGCCGGGATCCTCCAGCACCACCTGACGGTTCATCAGGTCGACGGTATAGTCGCGCCCCTTGGTCAGCGCCCGCGCCAGCGACAGGGCAGTGGCATAGGTCCGCTCTGCCTCAGGATCATCCGCGGTGGAGGACAGGATCAGCGGCGTCCGCGCCTCATCAACCAGCACGCTGTCGGCCTCATCGACGATGGCAAACGCCAGCCCACGCAGCATCAGCGGTGCGGTGGACTGACCCGAGATCATCTCAAGCGTTTTGCGCCGGGGACGACCCCGGCGGCGGGCCAGCGCGATCCGGTCCCGCAGGTAATCGAAGGTGACATTGTTGTTTGAGACATAGGTGATGTCACAGGCATAGGCGTCGCGACGCTTGTCCGGGGTCATGTCGCTGTCGATGATGCCCACGGTGAGGCCGAAGAAGTCATAAAGCGGCTGGGTCTCTTCGGCATCGCGGGCGGCCAGATAGTCATTCACCGTCACCACATGCACCGGCTTGCCCGACAGGGCGGCGACGATGGCCGCCGGGGTGGCGGTCAGGGTCTTGCCCTCACCGGTGGACATTTCGATCATCCGGCCCTCGAACAGGCCGATGGCCCCCATGATCTGCACCTTGTAGTGGCGTTTGCCCAGGATCCGGCCGCTGGCTTCGCGCACCAGGGCAAAGGCGTGATCCACGGCGGCGGTGTCGGTGCCTTTGAGCAGGGCAGGGCGCAGGGCGCGGGCGGCCTCTGCCAGGGCCGCATCGTCCAGATCGGTCAGCGTTGGGGCAAGCGCTTCCACCCTTGTGGCGCGGCGGGCCAGCCGCCAACGGGTCATTGGCAGATGCGCCGCCAGCGCGCCCAGACGACGCTCCAGCCATAGGTCCACGGCGTTGCCCTTCGGGTCGGCCAGCTCGGGATACGGCCCGGTGCCCAGAGGGACGCGGCCAAAGCCCAATATGCCCGATGCCTCAGGCATTGAACTGTCTCAGGAACAGCTGACGCACCCGGCGCCACGCCTGAAAGGCGGCAGGTTCGTGGCCATGATCGAAACGGACATAAACACGGGTGCCAAACCTGGCGTCGATCCCGCCTTCGGGCAGCGCCAGATCGAACAGGAAAGCCTGTTCCAGCAGAGTGGTGCCGTCGGGATCGGACGGGTCCGCCAGAAACCGTCCGCCAGAGGCCGTGGACAGCGCACCAGAAGGCAGGCTGGATGTGGCCTGTGGCACCGCGCGCACCAGCGACACCGGGATCGTCCGGGACAGATCGCCCGCCACCTTCAGCTCAACCCCGCGCAGGCGGTTGCGCACCAGGGCAATGTCGTCCTGTGACACCAGCGCCCGCACCATGTCTGGCCGGTCAGGCAGCACATAGGCCAGCAGATCGCCTTCCGAAACATAGAGCTGCTCCATCTCACGACCGGGCAGGGCGGGCACAAAGGTGCCGGTACCGGGGGCGGTCAGGGTCAGCCGGGCAATGCGTTCGCGTTCGCGGGCCAGTTCGGCCTCGGCCTCTTTCAGCTCCAGCCGGGCGATCTCGGTCCGGCGACGCTCCAATACCTGCGTTGCGGTCAGGCGGCGGCGGAACTCTTCCACCCGCCATTCCAGCACCGCGATACGGGCGCGCACGGTGGGTTCCTCCATCTGCGCCACTAGCGCGCCGCGTTCGATCCGCGCGCCTTCGTCCGGCACCAGTCGGGTCACGATGCCCGAAGTGCGGGCGCGCAGATGCGCCTCATCCGGCAGCCAGACGACGCCTTCGGTATCCGTGCGCAGGGGCAGGGGGATCAGCAGCGCCAGCGCCAGAATTGCGCCGATGGTGCCAAAGGTCCAGGCGTTCGCGCGCCGGCGCACCTTGCGCAACTGGGGCGAGGTCAGCACATGGCGAATGTTCTTGAACACCGGCTTGATGACCGAATTGAACACCGACCAGCAGGCCAGCAGCACGCCCACCACAAAGAACTTCTGTGCCACATAGGTGGCGATGCCGATCATCACCAGCAGGCGATAGACATAGGCGGCGGGCGCGTAGAACAGGAACCAGACCTTTTCGCCGAATGTGGCGACTTCCTCCTTCAACTGTTTGGCGCGGAACAAGTGGCGCTGGATGATGTGACCCCAGTATTTGTTCGCCCGCGTGCCCAGATTGGGGATTTCGATCAGGTCGGCCAATACGTAGTAGCCATCGAATTTCAGCAGCGGATTGCCGTTCACCACGATGGTCGACAGCCCGCCAATCAACACCACGTTATAAGCGATGGCGCGAACAGCGCCGGGTTCTGCCTCGGCCCAGATCATCACCGCCACGGCGGCCACGAAGGTTTCAACAAAGATCCCGCCCGCGGACACCGCCGCGCGGTGCCACTTGTTGCGAAACGCCGCCGCGGCCGACGCATCGACATAAGGCACCGGGAAGAACACCAGGAACATGATGCCCATTTCACGCACTTCGCCGCCGCGCGCCCGGATCAGATACCCATGCGCCAGTTCGTGAAGCGCCTTGAGCAACGGATAGGCCACGGCGGCAATCAGCAGGTTGCTTGTCACCAGCATCTGATCGGCAATGTTGCGGCTCAGCGGCTCCCAGTTCATCACTGCGGTGATCCCGCCCGCCAGCACCACGACAAACCACAACAGCAGCCCGAACCAGCCGGTCAGCGGGCGCACAACCGGCAGCGTCTTGCGCAGGAAGGCGTCCGGATCAAACAGCGGCAGGCGAAAGCTCATGGGGTTCATGGCATTCTGCTTGATCACCTGCCGGGTCTGCTTGTTGTAGCGTTCCAGCAGATCGGCCACATCGGGCGAACCGGCATATTGGATCAGATCGTTCTGATGCAGCCGCGACAGCAGGCGGATGACCTCATCCTGACCGGGGGCGTATTCTTCATGCGCTTCGGCCAGGTTGCGCCAGACCTCATCCACCGTGCGGCCGCCGTCCATCTGGCCGATCAGCATGTAGGCTCCGGGCGTGAAGCGATGCACCCGCCCCGAGGAATGGTCATGCAGCACATACCAGGGCCGACCGCGATAGCGGTGGCGGTGCACCTTCACATGCGAGCGCAGACGAGGCTGCAGATCCGCAACCCGGTACCAGATGGTGGAAAGATAATTCTCGGCCATGTCAGGGCTGCCAGGTCCAGAGCGCTTTCTGTGCCCAGTCGATCAGGCGCCGCGACCAGACCCAGGACATCAGGGCGCGGCCCACTTCGATCTTTGCAACCCCCTCCATACCGGGGCGCAGCCCGTCAGGGGCCGTGGTCAGCAGCCCTTCGACGCGGAACGTATTGGCATTTTCTCGTGCCTCGGCAATCGGGGTAATCCGGGTGGTGGCAAAGGGAAGGCCTTCGGTCGGCTGTCCGGCCAGCGCCAGGCGACCGGGCTGATCCAACTGCACATAGGACAGGTCACGCTCATCGACAAAGATGTCGACGCGATACTGATCGGGCGGCGCGATTTCAAAAAGCACCTCGCCCAGCTGCACCGGCGCGCCCAGCTTCTGGCTCAGGTCGCCAGACACGATCACCCCGTCGATGGGGGCGGTCAGGCGGGTGCGGGCCAGCTCGGCCGTGGCCAGCGCCAATTGCGCACGCGCCTGGGCAATCTGCGCCTCTAGCAGCGCCACCTGCGCGCGGTCATATTCCGCCTGCGCTTCGCGGGATTGCGACGCCAGCCGGTCAATCTCGGATCGCCAGCGCAGCTCTTCCAGTCGCAGGTCGGAATCGTCCAGCCGCACCAGCAGATCCCCGGACTTGACCACGTCGCCGGCGCGCAGCGGGGCGTCCGCGATAAAGCCCGCAAAGGGCGCCACGACCGAGCGCATCTCACGCCCGCGCAGCACCGCATCGGCCTGCACCCGGAACGGGCCCTGAACCGTGGCGGCGGCGATGGTCAGCGCAATCAGCACCACGGCCAGCAGCTTCCAGCTCAGATGCCGGGGGCCCAGCAGGATGCCCAGAACATAGGCGATGGCGTCGATCAGGCGCCCGCCGATCCAGCGGTGGTTGCGCGCCTTCATTGCCAGCACCGGCCCGATCAGGGAACCGATGCTTTCGGCCATCAGCAGGTCGGATTCGGTAAAGGGCTTGTCACCGCCCCGCCGTTCACAGGTCATCGCGCCCATCGGCCCGTCTTCATCCGACAGCGGCACGGTCAGCATATGGGCGGTGCGGCTGGTGCGGACATGTTCGGCATGGGCCACAGCCACCGCGCGCGAGATTGACGCAATGGGTGGATGGCTGACCGAGCCGTTCTGATCAAAGGCCTCCTCCATCGCGGTTTCCAGCCCTTCGGCCAGCGCCGAGCGGCGGCGGAACCAGGCGGAATAGGACATCGACAGCAGACGGATCCGTGGCGCGCTGAACCGTTTGCGCACCACCCCGATCGAGATCTGGTCCGCGCCCAGTACGGTCTGTGCCTCATTCACGATGGCCATGGCTGCGGCGGCGGGTTTGCGGTGTTCCGAGGCGACCGCCAGGATATCCAGCGCCACGCCCGCGCGTTCCAGGCGGGCCTGGTTCTCTTGCGAGGCGTCCTGCCACATCTGCGCCGCCAGCCAGCCAGAGGCCCAGTGCATTTCCCGGAGCGCGGCCTGCAGTTCGGCGTCCTTGCTGCCGCGCAGTTCAAGCACAGCGATGAAGCCGACGGCAAGATCGCCAACCTTGACCGGGCAGGCGGCCAGGCTGACATCCCCATCGCCGCTGCGTCGGGTCGACGGGCGGCCCGAAGTCATCACCTTTTCAACGATGTCCCGCAGGGGCGACAGGTCACGGCGCGGGTCGGGAACCACTGCCACCGGGACAAAGGCCCCGGCCTGTGGGTCGGGGCGCAGCAGCACGCCCAGAGAGGCCGCGGGCACGCGATTGACCAGAACCGCCAGCCACGAGGTGATCAGCGCATCCTGACCACGGGCATTGGCAAAGGCGGACCACAGGTTGCGTTCTGCCCCCATCGGGACCGTGTTCGTCGTGTCAGGGCCGGCTGCACGCCCGGGCGCATTGGTGCCAATCGCCATATGCTATGCCCCGCGCGGCTCAGTCACCCAAAGGACCATAACGGGTTTCATGTTCGTCGATCAGCTTGACCAGCATGTCCCGCAGCCGTTTGGCCGCGTGGGGCGCCATGACGATCCGGTGCTCCAGCTTGACCTTCAGATCCTGCGCGCCCAGGTCCCAGCTGTCGTTGACGCCGAAATTCACCACCACCTCTTCGCGGGTGGAAGAGCCATTGCAGACGTTGCAATAGCTGCTTTTCAGGTTCTGCGTGTCGAATTTGACCTGGTGCGGCGGCACATTCGCGTTCCGGATCGGGGTCTCGATCTGGGTGCCGTTGCTATCCGTCGCAGCCGGTTTTTCATTGCCCGCCGCCGACGTGTCAGCGGCAGGATTTGCCGGGGCTTCTTCTTTCGCCATGTGACTATGAACCTTGCTTTAAATCATTGTACCGGATCACTTTTCCGGTGCCCGTACCGGAGCATGTACCATCGGTACAGACAGCCCGCCATGCGACCCGCTTGCCATACTGTAGCTGTGCGGGTTCGCGGCTGTCCAGTCGGAAAGCCCCTCTTCATCGATGGGCACATCCGCTCCGTCGATCCGCAGTTCGCGCAGGGCCAGCGCCCCGGTCCGGCGACCTTGCGGCGGTCGGGCAAAGGCGATGGCGGCCAGCATGGCGACCTCGGCCATCAGGGCCGGAATGTCGGCAATCGTCAGCTCGAACTCACCTGCGTCCGCATCGGTGTTCAGCGTCACCGAAGCCCCTTCAAGATCCGACAGCACGTCCTGCGGCAGCAGGGCGTCACCGTCATAGGCAAAGCGCAGCGACACCGTGTCGGCCCCACTCAGGCCCTGCATATGCAGCGCCATGCGACCGTCCGGCAACGCCTCGGGATCGATCAGACGGGCGCCCGGATTGTCTGCGCCAAAGCCGTTCAGCGTGATGTCATAGCGATCATGCAGCTGCGCATCGTCGATACGGTCATTGGCCAACCCGCCGTCCATGTCGACCGCCCCGCCACCGCCGGAATCGGCGCTGTCGGTTTCGGTTGGGATGTCCTGATCAACCGCCTGGCCGTTGATTTCGACCGCACGGATCGTCAGGCCCGCCAGATCCGGATTGGTGCCCCGCAACACCCGCAGGCGCAGCAGATCCAGCGCACCTTCGGGCAGTGCTTCGTCCGAATGGATCGAAATACGCAGCACCTCAACCCCGTCGCGATCAATCACTTCGCTGTTGACGCTCACGCCAACGGGCAGATCCAGCCCGGCAAGGGCATCCAGCATCCAGCGCTGACCCAGCTGGTGGGTCGCCTCGATCACCATCTGACGGATACCGCCATTGCTCTGGAACAGCACCGGGATCAGCCGGGTGCGGCCGCCGGGCAGTTCCCCGCTCTGACCCAGGCGGACCAGCGAGATGGCAGGCGCCCCAACCAGAGGCAGCGGGTCCGATCCAAGCGGACGGGTCAGGGTGGGCGGAGTGACGGGGGCGACCACCGGGGTCGGCGGCGCCTGGATGGTGAAGGTCAGCGTCGCATCATCGCTCAGCCCATCGGTGTCCGTGACCCGGATCACCGCCTCAACCGTGCCGCTGCGGCCCGTTGTGACACCTTCCAGACGCCCATTCCCGGTATCCAGCGTCAGCCAGTCGGGTCCGGAGACCAGGCTGTAGCGCAGAGCGCCGATTTGGGTGTCGGGATCGGTGGTGATCATATTGGCCAGGATCGGCTGCCCAGAGGCCAGCGAGAACTGCTGATCGTCGATCCGCGGCGGCGCGTTCACGTCCACGGTCAGCGTGGTTTCGGCGCGCAACCCGTCAGCGTCAGTGACCGATATCCGCACAAGTGCCTCACCGGCCTGGCGGCTGGTGTCACCGGTCAGACGACCCGTCGCGCGATCCACCGAGATCCAGTCCGGCCCTGCAAGCAGGCGGAAGACCAGATCCCGGACCGGCGTGTCGGCATCCGTTGCGGTGATCGCATGGCTCAGGCGCTCGCCGCGTATCAGTGTGAGATCGTTGGCTGAGAGGGTCGGACGCGCATTGACGTCAACCTGAACAGTGAATTCAGCGCTCAACCCATCGGGATCGGTGACGCTGAAAGTGGCGCTATGCACCCCGGAATTGCCCGTGGTTGCACCCGTCACGCGGCCGCTGAGGGCATCGACCTGCATCCATGCCGGGGCCGAAACCACCGCATACCGCAGATCCGCCGTTGCAGTATCCGCATCCGTTCCAATCAGTTGCAGGTCCAGAGCCTGCCCTTCGATCAGGGTTACATCCGAAGCCGTCAGGACCGGGCGGGCCAGAACCGTCACGGTGATTGTAGCGGTGTCGCTCAACCCGTCGCTGTCGATGACGCTGATGGTGACGTTATGCCGTCCCACCTGCCCAGCACTTGCACCGCTCAGCGCGCCCGTGCCCGGATCAACGGTGATCCAGTCCGGACCTGCTTGTTTGGCAAAGGTCAACGCAGCCGCCGGGCTATCCTGATCCGTGACCGTCACGGCCAGCGACAGGGTGTCCCCTTCGACCAGACGTGTGTCGGCGGCGGTCAGAACCGGGCGGGCCTGAACGGTCACGCGGAAGGTTGTCTGACCAGTCAGACCTTCGGAGTCCGTGGCCTCGATGGTTACGCTTTCGGTGCCGACCTGACCAGTGGTATCACCAAGGATCTGACCGCTGTCGGTCAGAACGATCCACGCCGGGCCACTGACAATCCGGAAGCTTGGGGTTTCGCCCGGGTTGTCGGGATCGGCAACCGTCAGTGTCAGATCAAGCTGCTGGCCTTCTTCCAGCGTTTGATCCGCAGCGGTCAATCGGGGTGGTGCATTGACATCAACCGTAAAGGTGGTCTGATCGCTCAGCCCCTCGGCATCGGTGACGGAAACGGTGATATTGGCCAAGCCGGCCTGACCGGTGCTATCACCGGTGATCGCCCCGGTTGCCGAGTCCACCATGATCCAGTCGGGCCCGGCGACCTTGGCAAAGGTCAGCTGTGCCGCTGGACTGTCCGGGTCGGTAACGGTGGGCGCCAGCGACAGGGCATCACCGACAGTCAGAACCGCATCTGCAACGCTGATCTGCGGACGGGCCAACACGGTCAGAGTGAAGCTTGCTCTGCCAGTCAGACCATCGGCATCCGTGACCTGAACCTGCACGACATGCGTCCCAACACCCCCGGCGCTGTCGCCGGTCACTGCACCGGTTGCCGGATCGACTGTAATCCAGGCGGGACCGGACAGCTTGCTATAGACCGCTGTACCATCAGCGTTGTCAGGGTCGGTCAGAACCGGCTGCACATCGACAGCGGCCCCTTCGACAACCGTGGTGTTCGCCAAGGTGATGGCTGGTGGCACATTGACATCCACGACAAAGGTGGCCTGCGCGCCCAGGCCGTCCGGATCGGTCACGGAGATCGTGACATTGGCCGGACCGGCCTGACCGGTGCTGTCGCCTGTCACGGCCCCAGTTGCCGGGTCCACCATGATCCAATCCGGGCCGGACAATTTGGCAAAGACCAAGCTGTTGGCCGGGCTGTCTTCGTCGGACGCGGTAACGGTATGATTCAGGGCATTGCCCTGCGTCACGCTGACATCCGCAACCGAGATTTCCGGCCGCGCCCGTACTGTGACGGTGAACGTGGTGTCGTCGGTCAGCCCTTGCGCGTCGGTGACGCTGACCCCAACGGTAAAGACGCCCACGTTGTCCGTGGTCTGGCCAGTGGCTTCACCGGTGGCGGCGTCTACCGTGATCCAGCCCGGACCACTTGTCTTGGCAAAGGTCAACTCACTGTCCGGGCTGTCCGGATCGGTGGCCAAGGGGGTTGCCGACAGCGGATCACCTTCGATCAGCACGACGTTGCTGGCGGTGATTTCAGGCGCACCATAGACCGTGACAGTCAGGGCTTCGGACGTGGTCAGCCCGTCGCTATCGGTCACCTGCATGGTGAGCACGTAGCGCCCGGCCTGACCGGTGGTGTCACCCGTCAGGGTGCCGGTAGCCGGATCGATGTTGATCCAGGCCGGGACAGTGCCGGCCAGGGCAAAGACCAGTTGCGCATCGTCACCATCAGGATCGCTGGCAGTCACGGCATGTGACAGGGCAGTGCCTGCAAGCAGCGCCGCGTCGGTAACCGTCAGAACCGGCGGTTGCTGAACCGTCAGCGTGAAGCTGGTGGTCGCAAACGCCCCGTCAGGGTCTGTGACCCGGACGGTAAAGGTCTCGGCCCTCGGTGCGGACGGCGTCCAGCGGATCACACCGGTTGCAGAGTCGATCGTCGCCCCTGCAGGCGCGGCATCCAGGCTGAGCACCAGATCAGCGCGGTCATTGTCGATGTCGCTGACCGTGACTTGAACCGTGGCTTCGCGGCCCTGCAGAACACGCGCATCGGGGATCGCGTCAATCTCGGGCGCATCATTCAGCGGCGAGATATTGACGGTCAGAACCGCCGGATCGGAGCGCGATACGCCATCGAACACGCGATAGGTGATTTCATGCGAGCCGGTGACATCGGGGGCCGGAGTATAGCGGAACAGACCGCCCGAAACCGGCACCAAGGTCGCCTGTCCCAGATCGGTTTCGATCTGAACAATCAGCGGATCGCCATCGGGATCACTGTCATTACCCAGAATGTCGATCAGGATCGGGGTGTCCTCTGGCGTGGTGACCGTTTCGCCTGTGGCTGTCGGAGCCGCGTTCTGGGTGGTGCCCAGCAGGCGCAGGCTGTCGACACTGACCTCGGAATCGACGGCATTCAGGCCGATCAGGTCAAAGTTGATCACCAGCCCCGCCGGACGCGGGGCAAGCCCGCTCAGATCCACGGTGACGATCAGCTCACCATTCGCGCCGAAGGAGGCCCCAACTGCAGACGACATGTACATGGTGCCGTCTGCCTGAATGTTCAGCAATGCATCGGTGCCGTTGAGTCCTGCAATCTGGGGCAGAACGGTGTCACCCGTCGCCGCATCGAACAGCGCCACTTCGAAGGCATCGGGCGGGGCGTCACCCGGTTGTCCCAACGTGATGTCGGACAGGACAAACTGCAGTGCAGTTGTGTTGGCAGGCAGATTGAAGGCCTGTGAGAGGCCCGACATCACGCCGCCGTTTTCATCCAGGCGCGCCTTGCCCTGTGCCGTGACCGCAACGCTGCCGGACGTGGTCCATCCGTTCAGCCCGTTGGCAAAGTCGCCATTTGAGAACGGCGCGGTAACGACCGGGGCGTTGACCGCAGCCGGGTTGGAGACCGGAATTGCATCTACCGATGTGGTCGGCGCAAAGGTCTGCTTGATCCCGTCGCGGCCGACATAGTCTTCGTCCGGCAGCTGGCTGGACCAGTCCTGAACATCCGGTCCCGAAGGCAGACGGCGGAGGCCGGTATCGATCACCGGCGACATCAGGAAGTCGCTCCCCGGATCAACGTGATCCGACAGCCCCATGATGTTGCCCATCTCATGCAGCAGCACGCTTAGCAGATCGATCCGACCGGCCGCGTCGCTGTCTTCGCCGGCTACGAAAAGATGCGCCTGATCGGTGGTCGCAAACTCGAGCTGATCCAGAGGCGTGGCATCCAGATACCAGCCATGTCCGGCAGCATCGGCATCCAGTGTGATGACATTGCCTTCGGCCTCGGCCAGCGCCGCGCCGTCCAGATCGTCGATCCGGATGATCAGATCGCCGAGTTTGCCCTGCACATCGGGCACAAGGGCGCTGTCGATCCAGATGCCTTCGGCGACTTCGGCCAGCGCCTGTGCGCCTTCGACAGTGATCGACTCCGCGCCCGCCCCGACAGTCGCTGCGGACTGGTTCGATGCGGTCTTGGTCAGTTTCACGTTGTCGATCAGCATGACGACGGAAACCGCGTCGGTGATCGAATTGAAGATCGAGAACGACCCCATGAATTCAATCACGGAATCCAGCAGATCCTCAGACTGTTTCCGCTCCAGACCGGTGTTGCGGATGGTCATGTTGGCAACCTGGCCGCGCACCTCTGTCGGGATGATGAACCGAGCGGTCTGGTAGCCCGAGAAGAAGCTACGGTCGAAGAAATACTTGTCGCTCTGTTGAATGATCCCGTTGGAGTCCGCTTTCACGGCCTTGGCCCGGTATTCGGTGCCGTCAACGGTGGTAAAGATCAGTTCGGACCCGACATTGGTGTTCGGGTTGAACGGCAGGAAGGCCTGGAATTCGGCATATTCCATGTCGCTCGGGATGAACATCCGGTTGTGGGTTAGCTTGTCGATCTGGCCGACCCGGTCAACAAGGCTGTCGAACTGATCCGGCAGCGAGAAGTCGGTGAACGGCAGGTTGCCGTCCGGCAGGAAGGTGCGGAACAGATCCTTGATGGCCTGTGTGCCGCCCATGACCAGCGCATAGTTCGGATCCTTGCTGACCCCCAGCTTGAACGAAACAAAGGCCAGAAGGTTCTTATTCAGGTAGTCGAAGAACCCGCTGATGGCGGCAGCGCGGGCCTCATAAGAGGCCTTCTTGGTGTCCGCGTTGGTTTCGTCGATCGGCGTCGTCAGGATCTTGGTCAGCGACGGAACCGCACCGCTGAGCGCGACATCCGGACCGACATAGGGCTTGATCGCATCCTTGTAGGAGGGGTGCGATGTCGCTGCCGTGACCAGCTCGTCAACAATCCCGGCAAAGAAATTCAATGCCTTGGCATCATCGATCACGAACTGCGAGAAGTTGCTGACGTTCGAGGCCAGCGTATCGGCATCCATCAGAACCTGCTTGCGGCCCTGGCTGTCGGTCTTGACGATCTGGAACTTGTCACCGACCTGTTCGACGACCCCGCCGACCTGATCGGCGTAGTCACCACGCACCTTGTTCTGGAATTCGGTCGGCGTTGCGCCGACGCCGTAGAAGTCATTGGTGAACTTCTCGACGTATTCCTTGACCTTGCCGTCCAGCCAGATCTTGATCAGCTTGCTGGTGACGTCCAGCAATTCATAGGCAAGGTTGGTGTTGACCAGGAACTTGCCGGTGATGTCGATCGGACCGGCCAGCCCATACCCATCAAATCGCGTTTTCGAGAACAGATCCAACGTGAAGGATGTGCCTTCGTCCACCCCACCGGGGAAGCTGGAGGCATTGGCGCGGTCGGTGGGCGAATCCTCGATCCCGCCATGCATCGACCAGCCGGGCAGGTCGTAGTGCAGCGGGAACCGGCCCAGCTCGGGCGGCAGATTCGGGATCAGCTTGCCAACGGCACCGCCAAGATCGGTAGCGCGTTGCAGCCCTTTGACGTTGTCGGTGTTCTTGAACTTCTTCTTGACGTCTTCCCAGTTGCTTGCGCCGCTGTAGACCTCGGTCAGACCGGCAAAGAACAGCCATTTCAGATAGTCCGACAGCGCGTGACGTGTCCCGTGCGAGAAGTCACCGTTGAACACGGTGGGTACGACTTCCTGTTTCGGCGTGGTCGGGCGCGCCACTTCGGTGTTGTCGAAGTCCAGGCTGGTGCGCACACGTGCGCTTGGCTCGGGACGGAAGTTGGGGTTGCCTGCGACGGTCGAGAAATAGAAGCCGGTACCAATGGCCTCGGTTCGGGTTGTGTTGCTGGTCGACAGGACCGGGTTTTCGCTGGCCAGCAGGAAGTAATTGGTCGGCTTGGTCTTGTTGCCCTTGTTCCAGAAATGGGTGACCAGCTGGCTCCAGCCGTTTTTGTCGGTCTGCCCTTCAGGCAGGCTGAACCGGACCGGGTCCACCCCGTAATAGGGCTGCTTGGTATAGGTGTTATCGGTCAGCGACCGCACCATCGACCCCCAGTCGAAGCTGAGCAGGTTGGAGAAGAAGCTGGCCGCCTGGGTCGAGGTCGAGTTGATGGCGATGCCTTCATCCCCCAGCGTCCGGGGCAGGGCAACACCGCCGATGACCAGCGAATTGACGTCCGCCGTCCCCAAATACCAGTTGGTGATCCGGCTGTGCGGCGTGGCAAGCGCGTCATCGTCGATGAAACCTGGCAGCTTGGCTTCGGTGAAGTTCAGCTGGATATCCGGCACACCCAGCCCGTGTTTGGTGGGCTGCTTGTCCTTGCCGTCCTTGTCGGTCGGAATGGCCGTCCCGTTCGGGGTGGAAATCGGAACCAGGTTAAAGAACTTTTGTGCCCGGCCCAGAGTTTCCGGTGCCGTGGTCTGATAGTAGTTGTCGGCAAAGTCGATGTTCGACCAGATCTGGACGTTCGGATCCTTGAAGTCGTCCCACAGGATTTCACGCGCCTGCAGACCCGCAAGACCTGCGATGTCAAACAGCAGTTCCGCACCAGCTTCGACCGTGTTGATGTACCGCAGTATGGCCGCGGCAAGAGCCGGGTTCGCCAAGGAGGTCAGGGCCGCGCCGAACTTGGCGGCGGTCAGCCAGTTCTTGAGAATGGTCTCAAGCTCAACCTTCAGCGTGTCCTGCTTGAAATCATGCGGATCAAGCGTGGTCATGTGAATGTCGATGTTGCGGTCCTTGCCTTCCGGGAAACGCACGCCAAGACGCTGAACGATTTCGGAATTGACCGAGGTGCCGCGGCTGTGACCGATGAAGTGCAGCGGGCTCTTGAAGATCTTACCGCCGGAATCCAGGTCCAGTTGCACCAGAGAGGCAAAGAACGCATCCGCCGCCGCTTCCGAGAAGCCGGAGTCCGAGATGTTGCTTTCGCGATACCAATCCATCACCAGCGTGATCGACGTTTGCGGCGTGACGGTGGAGATGTTGAAGGCCTGCTTGCTGATCCGGTAACCAACCTGTGCGCCCGGATCGAATTCGTGGAATTTCCCGGTCTGGCGGTTGTAGGCCAGGATCACGCCGCCGCCCGACGCCTTGGAGATGATCTCGCCATATTGCAGCCAGGCGCCAATGGTCGTTTCATTGAGCGGCGTATTGGCATAGTCCGGCAGAACGCCCTCGATCTGGAACCCGTGGGTCAGAACGTTGACCGTGGAATAGGGCGTCTGCGTCGGCAGGACGGCGTCGGTCTTGAAGCGGCGCCAATCCTTGATCTCGGTGCCGGTGTTCTTGATCTCGACACCCCAGTAATAGCTCTGGCTACCGGTCAGCGCGTTGCTGAAGCCATTGTCCGCCTCGATCACCACGGCATGGTTGAGCTTTGCGTTGTCCGAAACATCGGCCGCAGTCAGCTTGCGCTTCTTGCTCTCATCAATCGTGCCATCGGCCTTGAGGTAGTAGTAATAGCCTGATTCAAAGGCATATTTTCCGATGGTATCGGCCGAGTTGATCAGCCGGTAACGGTGGAAGTCGGTGCCCGCGGAGGTGTCTGATGGATCATCGTTGCCAAACCAATGGCGCTCGCGGAACGGATCACCCGGGAACAGGCCCTCGCCCGATTTCTGGGTCGATACATAAAGATCCAGCTCGAAGGACTTCTTGCCGATCTTGTCGGGATCCAGCTGCACTTCGAAAATCAGCGGCTCGGAATCCGGCCCGTTGACCTTGATCGTCTTCTGCGGCCGCAGCAGCTTCAGACCAACCTCGTTCTGGATGTCCAGACCACGGCCCCAGGCAACGATGTCCAGCGGATCGCCAAAGACGTTCTGCCGGATGACCGGCGGATCCTGGGTCAGCCCCTTTTCAAGGTCCACAGGCAAGACGCGGTTGCGGTTGATCCGGTCGCCGTCGACGCCCTTGTCGGATTCGGTGATCAGCTCATTGATGTTGAACGTCACCAGCGCACCCGACGCGCGGTAGTTGGCAAACAGCTGCGTGCCGTCCGGCCGCAGGGCCAGTTCGGACAGATACTGGTTGGGGATGGGGCTGGTGGTGCCCACATGACCCGCACTGCCATAATCCCAGGCGGTGGCATCTTTCCACTCTTCGCTGGTCAGGTTGAACGGGTTGCGGATCAGACCAACATTGTTGCCCAGCTCATGCCGCCGCTCGATTTCATAGGCCAGCACGTTGTCGCTGAAGGTCAGATAGCGCGACAGATCATAGTCCGCGACGAAGGCATAAGTCAGATCCGGCAGGATCTCCACCGCCACGGGGTTGCGAATGTCCAGATCATAGAGCTGGCTGCTCAGGCGGCGATAGTCATCGATCAGGATCGGCGGGAAGGGCAGCACGAAGCCCGCATAACGCACCCCGATATCCCCGCGGTTGATCTGCAGCGGGAAGCGGAATTCGCTGGGATCATCGGCATTCAGTGCGCTCAGCTTGCCAACCCGGGCCGAATAGGATGTCGGATCGTCGTTGGTCACCTGAATGGTGTAGAACCCTTCACGCTTGGCACCGCGCGACACGAAGACCAGCTTGTCGGCCTCATTGGTGGCCTTGATGTCATAGGGATCTTCGAAGCCGTTCAGCGACCCGATCACCGTCAGATAGGTGGTCTGCTCGCCCGCTGCGGCCCGTTCGGCGTCCAGCGGATCGACGTTGATGACGAAGATCTTGCCCTCGTCACCCTTGCCACGGGCCCAGCCACCCTCGCCGAACATGCCGGCATAGGGGACCGCCACATAGAGCTTGCGGCCATCCGCATCCACGGCAAGGCTGTTGATCTTGCCGCGGGCTCGATCGCGGGCTTCATCCGGGATCGGCAGGTTCACTTGCCGCTGTTGCAGGTACTCGGGGGATTCAGGGCGCAGGTCGATCACGTGAATCGCACCGGTCCCGGCCGCAAACAGGAAGTTACCGTCCGAAGACAGAGTCAACGCCTGCACGCGATTGCCGGGGATCTTGATGATGTTGATACCCGGCGCATCCGGCATCACGTCGAACTGGCGCAGGCTCAGCATGTCGACGACGGCGATGCCATCATAGGTCGCCACATAGGCCGCGGACAAGTCACCTGCCAGCACCACATCGATGGGCCAGCCGGTGATCGGCTTGGTTCCATCCCAAAGCGGAACGTTGGCGATCACTTCTGTCTTTTCGGGCAGGGTGCCGTCCATGCCGCCATTTGCGGCAGCTTCGACATTGGCGGGCAGAACATCAAAGACCTGCAGGAAGCTCTGGTCGTAGTTCTCGTTCCAGTCGGAACCGCCAACCACGCCGTATCCCCGGTCATTTTTGACCGTAAAGCTCTCGGACCCTTTGGCCTCGGTGGTTGCGCTCCAGCCATTGACGTCCCCGGCCAGTCCGCCCGGACCCGGCCGTTCGAACGAGTATTTGGCGCGCGACACCAGAATGTCGGCGGGCAGGGCGACGGTGAACGTGCCATCCCCGGTTGCCGCATCGATATCCGGTTCCACGAACTGATCGCCGGAGATGTAGCGGGTATAGTTTCCGATGCTGATCTTCAGACGGGTGTGTTCCAGGTCGCTGCCGAAGCTCCCCGAATTGCCATTGTTCGAGCCATAGATCAGGTTCGAACCGGTGATTTCCAGCACCACGCTGCCATCCGGCAGCAGGGTCGGCTTGGCGGCGGTGATCACGGGGTCTTCGCCTGCCGGCGCATTCTGTGCCACGGCGGGCACCTGCGCCCGGATGTTCAGCCGTCCCTGAACGCCAACCGGATCGATCTCCAAGGTCTGGCGGTCGTACTTCTCTTTGTTATCATTCAGGAATTTCTGATAGACATGCAGGCGCTGCGCGACCGAAGTGGCCTGGAACGCCATGACCGGGGCGGCCACCGCATAAGTCAAACCAGCCAACGCACCGGCCAGACCACCAACGGCCATGCCAATCGCCATCGACGGGATCACCGCCACAGCGGTGCGCGCCAACAGCGGCAGGATCAGGCTGCCATCGACAACCGGCTTGTTGGCCTTCGCCACCAGATAGCTGCCGCGCTCGGAGAAGCCCGGGAACGGCGGCGAGGCGGTCCGGGCCATGCCGTTTTCATCGACGATGCCGCTGTCGACCAGGCGCCAGATCTCACCAAATTCGCCATCGGTCTGTTCGGTAAAATCATCCAGCACGAAGAACAGCACCTGATCGCCGGCGCTGGCGACATCGCTGCTGACCTTGGTACCCAGCTGCACCGGGCCGGTCAGTTCCCCACCGGTGATTTCCAGCTTGCCCGCGCCAACGAAATCGAAATCAGGCGGGACCACCAGATCAAGGTCGGCCTCAGCCACCGAGATCAGGGTCACGGTCGGATCGTCGCCGGTCAGCGTGCCGGCCCCGATGGTCAGCTCATCACCATCCGGGGTGCGGATTGCCCCGCCCGCGCTGCCGATCTGGGCGGTATTGCCCTCAACCGGCGGCGTGACGTTGACGGTCAGCACCTCTTCGGCACCGCGATAGATGACAGTCACCGTTGTCAGGCCTGCGGCGACGGCTTCCATCAGGCCATCGTCATTGACGCTGACGATGCCGCTGTCGCCAGAGACATAGATCACTCCATCATCGGCACCCTGCACGAACTTGCTGCCTGTGGTGCCCAGCTCGGTCACCACCTGGCGGTTGCCACCCTGGGTCATCAGCGTCACGCTGTCGGGATAGGCGTCTATGCCGACGATCTGGGCCACGGCCCCGGCCGGATCATCCGCGATGCCCACCGCCACCGCAGTGGCCGCAGCCAGATTGCCACGCTGGGCCAGGATCCAGGTGTCCCCTTCGGTCAACGAGGTGATCAGCCCGGTGTCGGCCACGCGCACCACGGACGGGTCCGCGGTGGTCACGGTGACATAGTCGAACGGCAGCAGCACATCGGCCTGGTCTTCGAACTGACCAATCACCACCAGCTCGCCCACTTCGCCGGGATCTTCGAAGAAGAACGCGCGGTTTTCCAGGCTGATGCTGGTCAGCGCCGCATTCGAAATGGTGATGTCCAGCTTGATATCCGCAGTGGCGGCAAAGCCGTCATCGGCCGACACGGTGATTGACGCCGGGCCAGAGACGCCCACATCCGGGATCACCCGCAGGTATTCCCCATCCGGGGTGAAGCGTGCGGTGACATTTTCGCTGTCGACGATACGGAAGAACACCGGATCGCCTTCGCGGTCGGCGGCGATCTCATCCAGCTTGACCAGGACCGGCAGGTCCACATGGGTGAACACGGTGGGCAGGGTATCCGCCACAACCGGCGCGCTGTTGCCACGCAGACCGAAGTTGACGTTCAGCACCTGACGATCGCCGGTGTCGACGGTGCCGTCTCCGGTGATGTCGCTGTTGGCGGCGCTGTCGCGCAACAGGTCGCTGTCGGTGCCATCAACGGCGCCATCGCGGTTCAGGTCACCCGCGGCATTCAGCGTCAGGCCGTAGCTGCCGGTGCCATTCACTGCAAGGGTATACAGGCCAGGGCTGGTAAAGCGATAGAGCGCCACCGTTTGACCGCCCGTGCGCTGCAGGCTGAGCAGCGAGGCCCCGTCAATCGACGGAGTTGCGGTTTCACTGTCCGTCGCAAGGCGCAGGATCGGGCCGGGGTTGTCCAGGCCGGTCAGGAAGTCGCTTTCGCGGATGGTCAAGGTGTAGAACTGTGTCCCCGCATCGGCGTCGCCGGTCAGGGCACGGCCGGTGAACTGGGTGATGCCACCCAGATCTTCCAGAACCGGTGTCTCACTGATGGTCCCATCAGGCGCATAGGCGATCACCCGCCCGGTGCCATCGGTGCCGGTGATGACGCTCAACCCGTTTTCGCCATAGCCGAATTTGAAGCCGCTGCCGTCTTCCAATGCACGGATGCGGGTCAGGCGGCCCTGTTCGTCATAGCTGTAAACCGTGGCCTGGCCATCCGGCGTCGTCACACGGGTGATGCGGCCTGCATCGTCGCGCAGGAAGCTCAGCACTTCGCCATTGGTGGCGGTGATGCCGCTGTCACCCACGAACAGACGATCGTCGCCCAAGCGGATTTCCTGCACGCGGCCATCGCTGCCGGCGGCAAAGCCGCGCCCATCCGGTGCCGTCAGCAGGAAGGGCAGCGCCCCGCCGATGAACGGATCCGTGGGATTGTAGGGCAGGCCATCATCGGCGGTAAAGAAGCGGCCACCGGATTTGCGCAGCAGCATGTCCGGAGTAGACAGCGACCAGGTACCACCCTGATCCGGCGTCCAGCCCGCGCGATAGAATGTGCGGCTGCCGATGATTTCTTCGGTGGGGGTAAAGGTAAAGCCGATCCGATCCCCATCCGGGGTGGTCAGATACAGGCGCGCGCCTTCGGACAGGGCAGTATAGATGCCAAAGGCTTCGCGCCCGGTGCTGGCGCTGCTCAGTTCGATCGCCAGGTCGAACCCGGCGCTCCAGCTGCCAAAGTCCGCATCATCGGTGACCAGCGTGTTGTAGCGGCGCACCAAGGAGAACGGGATGCCGCCAAGGGTGATATCCAGATCGGTCTGCGTCGCCTGATAGATGCCGGATTTGTCGCTGCCGTTCACCTCGATCTGAACATCTTCGACGGTGTAGCGGTTGCCGATATCGGCGGCGGTCAGACGCAGCGAATAGAACCCGTTGGACAGAGTCCGGGTATCAAGCGTCGTCAACAGGCCGCCGATCTCATCCTCGCCACGGGCAAGTTCGCGGATCAGCGTTCGGCCATCGGCGCTGCGCAGCTCAAGCCGCCAGAAGTCGATATTGGCATCTTGAACCAGACCGCCGATCTGCACCTCACCGGACAGGGGCGCCAGGTTCAGACCTTCGCCCATGAACAGCACCGGGGCGGTGCGGTCGGAGGGGTCGCGCACCTTCAGCGGCAGCGAGGTTTCCCCCATGTTGCCATCGGCATCCAGCGCAAAGGCCTGCAGCGGGATCTTGCCCGCTTCGGTCGGAGTGATCAGCGCGCGGCCAAAGCTGTCCAGCGCCAGTTCCTTGCCAGCGGCATAGAGGCTGATGCCCTGAATGTCCGACAGGCTGTCGGCGACGACCTGCACCAGCACCTGCTGGCCGGGGACGGCCGGGAAGCTGGGCGTCAGTTCGATCCGCACGACCGGCAGTTCGGGTTCCAGCGTTGCCCGCATCACGATGGTCTGACGCGAGTCATGCTTGCCGTCATCGGCGATGAAGGTGACGTAGTAGTCACCCTCCTGGCCCGGTCCGGGGGTCCAGGTGACCTTACCCGTGCTGGCGTCCAGCACCGCACCATCCGGCAGGTCCAGCGCCTTGAAGGTCAGCGCGTTGCCGTCCGGATCGGTGGCTTCCAGGGTAAAGCTCTTTTCCTCGCCAATCAGGAAGGCGCGGTCGGAGACGGTCATTTCCGGCGCGCGGTTCACATCCGCGATGATCAGGTCGACCGAATAGCGGGTTTCCAGCCCCTCGGTATCCTGGGCACTGAACACGACGGTATGGGTGCCGCTCTGATCATATTGCGGGATCCAGGAGAACTCGCTGCGGGTTTCCGAGAAGGCCGCACCTTCGGGCAGGCCCGACACCACGGTCAGCTTCAGCGGATCGCCATCCGGGTCATCGGCGACCACGGTAAAGCGCATCTCTGCCCGGTCGCGACCCAGCTGTGCGGTCATCGGCACAAAGACCGGCGCGCGGTTGGTGGGATCAATCTGGATCGTCACCGCCTCGGTGCTTTCCGAATGCCCGTCCGACACGGTCAGGTTGACGGTGAAAGTGCCCGCCTGAACCGGCGAAGGCGTCCAGTCCAGCGTGCCGGTCGACCGGTCGAACATGGCCCCGCGGGGCAGGTCAGTAGCGGTAAAGGTCAGCGCGTCGCCATCCGGATCAGTTGCACCAAAGGTTACGGACAGCGGGCTGTTTTCAGTGCCTTGGATCAGGCCAATCGGATCCAGGATGGGCGCACTGTTGGCGGTGCGCACCGTGATGCCCAGGCTCAGCGTGGTTGTCGCCGGATCCGTCAGTCCGGCCGCCCCGGTGTCGGTTGCGGAAATTTCGGCGGTATAGCCCCCCGCCTGGGCCGCCGTCGGCGTCCAGGTCAGCAGCGCGCGGCCATAGATCTCGGGATCCATGGTCAGGACCGCACCAGCGGGCAGG
This sequence comes from Paracoccaceae bacterium, assembly GCA_022763485.1. Classification (GTDB taxonomy): domain Bacteria; phylum Pseudomonadota; class Alphaproteobacteria; order Rhodobacterales; family Rhodobacteraceae; genus Aliisedimentitalea. The sequence continues at coordinate 36,141 of JALEGX010000010.1, forward strand.
CCGCTCAGCGCAAAGGTCAGCTGATCCTGGTCCAGATCTGAGGCATTCAACTCCAGCCGCAGTTCCTCGCCGGCCACGGCGACCACGTCGCTCTGGTAATCAAAGACCGGTGGTTCATTGTCGCTTTCCACGTCGATGACGAAGGTGAACAGCGCACCGCGCGGAATACCCTGTGCGCCGCCATCGTCATAGGCCACCATGGTGACCGCATGTTCTCCACGGTCGCCCACGCCCGGCGCGATCCGGATGTTGCCGGTGCCATCGCCGTTGTCGGTAAAGGTGATGAAGTCCGGCAGCGGCAGGCCCGGGCTTTCGTTCATCAGCGTCAGAGAAATCGGATCACCGTCAGGATCCACGGCAGAGACCGGGATCACCCGCACCGCGTCGCGCGCGATGGTGATATTGCTCAGTTCCGACAGGACCGGCGGCAGGTTCAGATCCCGCACGGTGATCCGCACCGTTTCTTCGGCCGTCAGCGGTGTGCCGGAATCCACCCCGTCATCGGTGGCGCGGAAACGGATATCGTATTCACCGGCCTGATTGGCCCCCGGAATCCACAGCAGTTCCCAGGTTTCAGTGTCGAAGGTGGCTCCGGCGGGCAGGTCGCCCACCACTTCGATCTGCACGGATTTGCGGATCTCGCCCAGTTCGTGGAACACCCCGTCGCCATCGCGGTAACCCGGTTCATAGAATGGGTTGTCGGGATCGGTGGCAAAGGCACGCAGGGCAAATTGCTGACCTTCGTAGACCTGCAGCCCGTCGAAGTTGTCAAACACCGGCGCGCCGTTGTCGGGCGTGACCTCGATCTCCATCGCCTGAACGGCGACGCCGTTGCCATCGGAGACGGCAAACATGATCGTATAGGTGTCAGCCTGGGTATAGCCCGGCGTCCACTCGAACTCACCCGTACTGGCGTTCAGCTTGGCCCCGAAGGGCAGCGAGTCATTCACTACCCCGAAGGACAGCGGCGCACCAACTTCGGCGTCCGCCACCAGGTTGAAGCGAATCCGGTCGCCTTCACCCGCGGTGATCTTGCCCGGCACCCGCAGGGTCACAGGGCGCGCCGCTTCGGCGATGAACAGGGTCACTTCGGTGGCGATCTCGCGCAGCCCGTCCGAGGCGCGGACGGTCAGCGTGTAGGTGCCGGAGTGCTCATATCCCACTTGCCAGCTGAAGCTGCGTTTGTCGGGATCATAGCTGGCCCCTTCGGGCAGATTGTCGATCCAGATCACCACATCATCGCCATCGACGTCAGCGGCGACAACTTCGAATTCCAGCAGATCGCCTTCGCGGGCACGCAGCTCGGTCGGTACCGACAGGAATTCAGGCGCGGCATTGCCGTCTTCCACGGTCACGACAAACCGCTGCACGGTGACCGCGCCACGGGCGTCAAACACCTGAACCGTAATGGGTTCTTCATCATTTGCCTTGGCGTCAGGGGTCCAGCTGACGGCACCGGTCTGGGCATCCAGCGTCAGGCCCGCCGGGCCATTCAACAGGTGATAGACCACGGCCTCGCCATCGGGATCGGTGGCTTCGACTGTGAACTCCAGCAACTCGCCCACCTTGGCGGTTTCCGGCGGCGTCGAAGTGATGACCGGCGCGCGGTTCGGCCCGGTGGAGGCCGCAACCCCGGCCGAGAATTGCACCCGCTGGCGGTCGGGCGTGACGATGGCCACGGTATAGCCCGTTGTCGTTTCACCGGCCCCCAGTCGCCCACCTTCAGGCAGGGACGAGGACAGATCCAGCATCCAGACACCTTGGTCAGTCTGACCGGTCGCGTCGCCCGGAACACCGGTGTAGCCACGGCGCGGGTCCAGTGTCAGCAGAACGGGCAGGACAATATCGGAATCGGTCTTGTTGGTGACGCGCACCTCATAAGACACGGTGCCCAACGCGCGGTTGTAGCGGGTGGTCAGGAACTCCACGTCGATCAGGGCGCTGAGGTCCTGAATGCCCTGGAAGCGGGTCACGTAGTCCGTGCCCATGCGCATGCCCTGGGTCGAGGTGACAGAGCCAGCAACGGTCAACGTATAGTCATCCGCAATCAGGTTCGACACTTTCAGCAGAACCACGCGGTTGGCTGCATCATAGACCACCGCGCTGGGGACGATCCGGCCGGCCGTCGTGCCTTCCAGCACATAATTGTCCGGGTTGGCCACCGACGCGGTCGACGTGGGATCGCCTGCAAACATGTCCTGATCAAAGCGCACGGTCAGAACCGACAGCGGCAGCGGAACCACCGCGTCGACAGGCGGATTCGTAGCCACGATTGTCGGCGCATAGGCCGGGCTGACGACATCCACCTGGTTGGACTGGCTGATCAACACACGACCGTCGCTGGTGGTGATCAGCACATCACCGCGGGTTCCGCCACGGGCGACTTCGACCTGCTGCATGGTTTCCAGATCCACCATGGTCAGCGCAGACCCCGATGCGGCATCGCCGACGCCATTCACCGGGCCGGTGTTGGCCGAAATGAACAGCAGATCCTCAAGCGCGGTGCCGTCCTGGCCAAAGGCCAGCGAGTCGATCAGGCTGTCGAATTCCATCTGGATTTCGGCGCGCTGGCGGTCGGTGAATTTGACCACCTGTTGACGGTCGGGCCAGGTCACGGCCCACAGGGTGCCCTGCGGGTCGAAGGCCAGCGATCCGATGCGCAGGTTTTCGTCCCGGCTCCATTGGGTGAAAAGCTCGGTCGTCGGGTCAAAGGTCAGGATGCCCGAGTTGGCGCCAACGTAGATCAGCCCGGTGTCCGCCTCGATCGCCAGACCCATAGTCAGACCATCGCCATAGCGCTCAACCACCGCCCCGGTCGCCGGATCCAGCTTTAGCAACGCGCCACCACCGGTGGTGGCCCAGATCGTGCCGTTGGAATCCTGCGCCAGGTTGAAGATCGGGTCATCCAGCTGGATCAGCAGGCTGTCGGCATTGGCTTCGCCGCCGGTGAGCGGGTCAAACCGGTAGAGCCCGCCACGGTTGATGCCGCCAGAGATCAGGATATCGCCATTGGCCAATTCAAGGATCGCCATCGGTGCGATGCCGGTCTGCGACGACTGGAAACCGGTGGCAAAGCTGTTGCCGATGAACGGGTTCAGGATGGTGTCGAATTCCGGCAGATCGACAAGCGCATCTGCGGCCGGAACATTTTCCTGTGCTTCGACAAACAGGTCGTTGGTCGAGGGCTGATCCACCGGTTCCGGCGCGCGGCCGAAGTTCGGCGGAGTGGTTTCATCGACGGTTGCGACACCGCCCAGATTGACCGGCTGTCCATCCGCGGTGACGGCAGATCCGTCCGAAGGCTCTTCTCGGTTGCCCGCGATATCCGTTGCAAGCGCAAGGAATTCATAGGTTTTTCCGGCCTCGCCTTCAAAGATCATCGCGCCGCTGCTGTCTGTCAGACGACGTTGCCAGATCCGGAAATCACCGCCGTCTTCGGCCACATACAGCGTCACATGCTTGACGCCCGACGCACCGGGATCATCTTTCGCATCCCAGATCACGTCATAGCTGTCGGTGCCTTCGATCCGTTCGATTGTCAGGCTGGTATCGGGCGCGCGCCCGTCCACCACCTGCACCAGGTCACCGGTGTCTTCCGGGGCGGCGGTGTCAAACAGCACCCGCGCCGAAGACGTGATCCGCGTCCCGGTTTCGACATCGTCGGCCGGTTTCACCGTGTAGGTGACGAAACCCGCACCCTGATTGGCTTCGGTGTTGGGCGGCAGCAGGCCACGGGTGGTGCTCTGGATTTTCTCACCGGTCAGCGGGTCGATCGCCTGAATCACCCAGCGGGCCGCAGCGGGATCCTGGAACAGGTCGATGCCTGCGCTGATCCGAACGACAAAGCCCAGCGTGTCGGAGAAGTCGATCTCATCGGTGTAGAACCAGCGGTCATCGGGCACATCAATGGTGATGTTGCCGATCTTGATGTCGCCCAGGCGGAAGCTGCGCGGATCCAGATCCTCGTCCAGCTGTGTCACCACCTCGATCTGGTTGGCCCAGGTCGAAGATTCGGGATCGTTTTCGAACTTGACCGTAAAGGGCAGGTCCTCTTTGGCGGGCAACCAGCCTTCGGTTTCCAGCGTCTGCGGGCCATTCATCGACGCCAGAGCACCGGAATTGGCCGGGTCCGCGAAGTAATCCTCGAAGTTCAGAGCTTCGAATTCATCCCCGTCGACGGTCAGCGGGTTCTGGTTCATGAAGTCTTCGGGCAGGGCCGCGCCGCGTTTGTCGAACGGCACCCAAGGAGTATAGATCCGAACGGATTCAAAGTGGGTCTGGTTGGTCAGGCCCAGATTGTAGTCCTCGAACACCGGCAGTTCCGGCACCGGGATTTCGCCCGTGTAGCAATCACTCTCACGCTGTTCCCAGAACTCGATATCGGCCATCAGCGTTTCATCATGGCCGTAGAGACGGCGCAGGTCTTCGAAGAAGCCCAGAATGTCCCCATCCGAACGAATGTCCTGCCCGGCCGGGCCGAACAGAATACCCGAGGCCAGCGTCGCCATCAGCGACAGGATTTCCTGGCGCTCGCGGATTGGGGGGATATCGCCCTCGTCACGCAGGATCCCGGCCTGTTCCAGACCAGCCAGATAGAAGTCGACCCACAGATCCGGGTCAGCCACGATGGCGATCAACGGCGCCGGCGCGTCATCGTCGCCCAGGATATTGTCCCGCAGATCCAGTGCGAACTGGGTCTGATGGGCCACGAATTCATCCCGCGTCATGCTGGTGGACGCCGCGAAGATGTGGAAGCGGAACGGGATGAACGGGATCTCACACTTGCCGGGCTTGGCCACGTTTTTTTCGTAGAGCTCCTGGAACGGGAAGTTCGACAGGGCCGCCCCCAGCGCCGGATTGATCTCGGTTGCCTTGTCGACCACCGCATCGAACCAATCGCCAATCGCGCCTTCACCGCCTTCTTCCAGAATGCCGTCCAGATCCGGCAGCACATTGGCCATCCGAGCCCGGAAGGCGTCGAACGCCTCATCATGCAGTTCGCGCAGACCAGGATAGGTGGAAATGTTGAAGGTGAAGCCGGCAAACCCATCGGCGGGCAGGTCGTGCAGATAGCCTGACGTGGTCAGCTGACCATTGGTGTTGACGATGCTCTCCAGACCAGCCCAGAAGATGTCTTCGTTCGGGGTACCTGCGGCCCCGTCCGGGGTGCCGCGCACATTGGTGAAGAAATCCAGGAACGGCAGGCCGTAAACATAGGGGTTCAGGTGCAGTTCCGGCACCCCAACCTGGAAGAACGTATAGGGCGCATCCAGATTGTTCAGGTTCTGCAGCGCCACCGAATAGGTCTCGGTATCGCCAGCCAGAACAACGCGGCTGCCGCCGATGCCGATGGTGACATCGCCTTCGATCGCGCGCTCGATCAGGAAGCGATAGGGCGACAGAGCCTGCGCGCCCGACGGGTTGGTGACGATGACGTCATACAGGCCATGCGGTGCATCGGTCAGGTCGAAGGTCGCGATGATGGTGCTGGAGTCCACCACCTTGTAGTTCACTGGTGCAAACTCGGCGATGTTCGGACGCACCAGCTTCACGGTAGCGCTATCAGCAAACTGCGCACCGGTGATGGTGGTTGTCACGAACTTCGAAGACCCACCACGGTCCGTTTTCACGTCGGTGATCACCAGCGGCAGAAGCTCGGCCACGATGGTCAGATCAGTGCCCGCATCCGGCCCCGAGAAGTTGCGCAGCAGGATGTAGTAGGTGCCGGGCTCGGTTGAGGGCACCAGCGCCATCAGGTCACTGGACAGCGGACCGTCATAGGTTGCATCGAAGTGGCCCGATGTCGGCAATTGATCATGCCGGATGAAGATCTCATTCAGGGCGCTTTCTTCAGAGGAGAGCACCGTGACCCGCAGGGTTTCCTCTGGCGGGATGGTGATCCGGTAGAGCTTTTCTGCGCCTTTCTGCAGGCTGACCGTGGTCGGCGTGCCCAGGAGGATCTCATCCACCGTGGTTTCCAGCGTATCTGCGCTGGCCGTGGTGTTGTTGGCCTCGTTCACACCTTCATGGATCTGGTTGAAGATATCGGTACGCACAATCACTCGATACCCACCCGGCGTGGCCGCAGGCATCGTGGTTTCCAGGGTCAAAACCCGGCTTTCACCCGGGTCCAACGGCCCCGATGTGCTGACCCGACCCAGCGGCCGGTCGCCCAGATCCCAGATCCCGTCCGTGGACAGGAAGACGGAATCCGACCAATTGCCCTCGGCAACCACGCCTGCCGATTTGTTGGTCACGGTCCAGCTGATCGAAATCGGCTCACCCGCGCGGGCCGAGCTGGGCATGGTGATGTTGGTCACTTCCAGATCGGTCGGGGGCGGCAGTTCAACAATCATCGGAACATCGGAGCGACGATCATTGTTGGTGTCATTGGCCTCAAACACCTTGCCACGCGCCCCGCGCGCCGGATCGGTCACGACAAAGACGTAATACGCCTCGGTCGGCAGGTCGGTCGGCACCGTGAAGGTCTTGCTGACATCATAGCTTTCGCCAGTGTTCAGACCGCCTGTGTGCGAATGGGAGCCGATGTAACGGTCGGACCGCGTATCCAGGAAATCGTCCCGGCTGATGTAAATCAGATCGGTCCAGCCATGCTGCTGGAAGGGCACCGGACCGCCACTGTTGGTAACCGTGTAGTCGACGGTAAAGTTCTGCCCCCGCGTTGCCCGCAGGTTGGTCGCCAGCGACGTGACCTGCAGATCAGGCGCCACATAGGGGTCGATGGTGATCGCCTGCGAAGTGGTGTTGTTGCCTTCACCCTGGAACTCACGGACCAGGCCGGTTGATGAGCCGTTCAATCCGCTCAAGCGTTCGGAAATCGTAGACTTGTTGCGGTAGCTTTCACCCAGGTTCGAATCCGTCGCCGCCAGAATGTGGAAATCGCCTTCGATCTCGAACGGCAGCGTCAACGTGACGGTAGCGGTATAGCTTTCGCCCGGATCCAACGCGCCACGGCGGCTGTGTGAGGCGTTGATTTCACGTCCGCCGACTTCGCGCCGCAGCAGGAAGTCCCCGACATCCAGCGATGAATCCGTCGACAGATAGACCCGGTCGGTCCAGATATCTTCGCGCGTGGTGCGATTGCCCACGTTGGTCACTTCGAAGGTGACGTCAATGGTTTGCCCTGCGTGCAGGTCATCCGGCACAACCAGCGATGTCACCTGCAGGTCCGGTTCCTGGTAGGTGATGTCGAACTCTGACCGCAGCATCGACCCTTCGGGATGCTCAAAGGCCCGCCCGATGTAGTCCGACTTGCCACCGACCACGCTGCCCGACCGGATGGGCCAGGCGCGCTGGTGGTCCTGCGCAGAATTGTTCGTGTTGGTAAACACATAGATATACCACGGGCCATCGGTCCCCGGCGGCAGCGTACCCGTGATCGTGCGGGTATAACTTGCATCTCCGGCCAGGCCATCGACATTCGAAATCCGCTCGGTCTTCAGATGGATCGCCCGATCGCGAATGAATGTCGGATCCTTGGAAATCCAGATCTGGTCATTCCAGTATTGCGTCTTGTCCCAGATCGCCGCGTCACTGTCATTGTGGACGGTATAGGTGATCTCGATTTCTTCGCCCGAGAAGGCCTCGGTCGGGGGAACGATATTGACCACCCGCAGATTTGGCTCGGGCGATTCAACTGACGTCGTGGCGACATCAGTATTGTTGTCCGAGTTGGTATCGCCCCGCTGCGAAACACGCGCGGTGACATAGGCTCCGTCAACCCCCGGCGGCAGCAGGACCGAGCGGGTCACGGTGACACTTTCGCCGATGCCAAGGCTCTGTGGCAGACCATATAGGTCCAGCGTCCAGATGTCCTGTCCGGGAACGCTCAGGCTGGGGTTGGTGCTCAGGACAACCGAAATCTCGGTCCCTGTGGCGTCCTTGTCCCCCGAATTGGTCAGCGTATAGGTGATTTCGAACGCGTTTTCCCCTTCGACACCCCCTTTGGCGTTCTGGGTCACGTCATCAATCGTGATGCTGACATCGGGTTTGGTCAGATCCGGCGGATCGCCGATCACCGCCAGAACCGGCGGCGCGCCGATCACGTCACCGCCGCCTGCCTTGTAGTTGTTGGAGTTCAGCTCGGTCGGGTCGTCTTCGTTGACGTTCACCGCCAGCGTATCTTCCAGCAGCGTGCCATAGGGATCGACCCACGGCGTCAGATAGTAGTTGCCAGAGCGGACCTTGTCGGGCAGTGACACGGTCACGGTGCGGTCATATCCGGCACCAACCTCAAGAATACCATCGTTGTATTGCAGGGTTTCCAGAAGGATATCGCCCTGTCCCGGGTGCGGCCGGTTCTTGTCGACCGTCAGCCAGATCTGTTCCGCCCAGTTCCCCTTGTCCGTCGCACCAGCACCACGGTTGGTGACGGTATAGGTCAGCGTGACCTCATTGCCTTCGAAGGCCTGCGATGGCGTGACCACATCATGCACAACAAGGTCGGCAAAGGGGATCGGATCTACAAAGATCTCTTTGACGCCCAGGTTGTTGAAATCATTGGGCCATTCTTCGACCGCATTGCCGCTGTCCGTGTTCACCAACAAGTAGACGGTGCCCCGGAATCGCATCGGAATCTGGAAGAAGACCTCCTGGCTCAGATACTCTTCACCCGTGCCCAGAGCCGCCTCGTTCGAGAAGGAACCAAGCCGGATATCGTCATGGGTGATCTTGTCGTCCAGCGACAGATAAACACTGTCGGTCCAGTTCGGCACATCCGTAGCAACCGGACCCTGGTTGATCACTGTCCAGCGCAGCGACCCGGTGCCACCGGCGGTGAACTGGTCATTGGTCTGGAAACTGGACACCTGCAGATCCGGACGCGGCAGGCGCGACACCAGGATCTGGGTCGATGCATCGCTTTCGTTGTCGCCCTCGTCGTTATGTTCGTAAACGTCGTTGTTGAAGTCCGTGATGACCACCAGATCATAGCGGTCATTGGTCTGGATCGGCAGGGTGATCTGTTCGCGACGGGTGTAGCTGGTGTTCGCCTGAAGCGGGCCGTCGTAGGTGTAGCTGCCGATGTTGATGTCATTGCCCGAACCATCCGATTTGCGCAGCACCAGACGATCGGTCCAAGTTCCGTCCGCCGATCCGGTGCCCGCATTGCGCACGGTCCACGTCACATCAATCGCCGCGCCTTCCGAAGCGGTTTCGGGCGCGATGATGTCGGTGACGATCAGGTTGGGCGGGGGGGTCAGGACGACATCGGTCTTGCCCGAGGTCATGACGTTGCCGTCGTCTGTGAAGATCAGCTCATACGGGTCAGCATGGACTGCCGTCGACGTGCCACCGGGTGTTTCAACGGTGAAATACGCCGGACCTTCCCATCCGTCAGGCAGATCAACCAGCGCCTCGCGCGTGTAGTCTGCCCCAGCAGCCAGGAAGCCCAGATGGCGGAATGCCCCGACCAGCTGCCGGCCGGTTCCGGCCGGATTGTCGGACAGGTAAACCCGGTCACTCCAGGCACTTGTCTGGGTCAGGCCAATCCCCTCGTTCGCAACCGTCCACCGCAACAGGACCGAACTGCCGGAAGAGGCCGTTTCAGGGGAGATCACTTCCTTGACCACCATATCCGCATAAGGGATTGGCGCGACATCGAAAAAGCCGGTCAGTTCGCGCACGTTGTCCGCCTCCTGACCATTCTCGAAGACGTCCTCATCGGAGTCGGAAACCACGTAGAGACGGAAGCGTCCGTTCAGAGCCGTGGGCAGGAAGAAGCTTTCGCTGCGGCTGTATTCCGCGTCCTTGTCCAACCCGCCGGTGTGGGTGAATTCGGCCAGCGTCAGATCATCCCCGTTGCCCAGAACATCATCGCGGGAAATCACAATGCGGTCTTTCCAGGTGTCGGTGACACCGCGACCCGTCCCGGTGTTGCGCACGGTCCAATCCACGGTGACAAAACCCGGATCATCCACTGTCAGATTCGGCGCGGTGATCGCGGTGACTTCCAGATCGGCATAGGGCGCCAGAGTCACATCCAACGCAATGCTGGCCACGTTGTCGTCTTCGTTGCCCGGTTCGGTGACGGCGGAATCCGCGTCCGCCTTGGTCAGGATGAACCACGCGCCCGAGACAGAGATCGGCAACGCCACATCCAGATGGCTGGGCGCACTTACCCCATTGGCCAGCGGAGCGGTCTGCATCAGTTCACCAAGGAAGATATCCTGATCATCCAGAACCGCGTCCCGGCTGAGCCAGATCTTGTCTGTCCAGTCCAGACGCGCCGGGCCGGTGCCGGTGTTGTCCACGTTCCAGCTGACGCGGATGGTATCGCCAGAGCTGGGCGAGGTGTCGTCCAGCGTCAGCCCGCTGACCGTCAGGTTCGGGTGGCGCAGGGTCAGATCACTGCTTTCACCCACGTTGTTGCCATCTCGTCCACCTTCAAAGATCCGGCGGTTGTGATCGGTGCGGACCTCAAACTTGTATGCGTCCTCTCCGACATTCGGGATCACCACATCGACGGTGATTTCATAGGTGTCACCAACGGCCAGATTGAACACCTGTTCGTGTTGCGCCAGCCGGGTACCGGAGCCAAGACCGGGGCCGGTCAGATAGATACCATCATGCCACGGCGCGGTCGCGTCCGCTTCGCCGTCATTTCGCACCACATAGGTGACTTGCACCGTCTCTCCCGGCACCAGCGACGATGGCCCCGAAACCGACGTGACCTTCAGATCGGGGGAGGGCGCCGCCGCAAGCGAGATCTTGTCAGCGGACACACGGATATTGTTGGCAGTTACTCCGCGTTCGTAAACGCCTGAATCTGCATTGGATTCAACGATGAAATGGTAGTCGCCCACAAAGCCCGCGGGCAGGTTGAAGGTCGCCAGTTGCGAATAGCTGCTGCCGCTGGCCAGTGCCCCGTTGACCGGGAATTCACCCAGCAACGCATCCCCTGCGTCGATGGTGCCATCGGCTGACAGATACACCCGATCAACCCATGTGCCGGAGGCGGCGGTGATGTCATTGGGGCCAAGGTTGCCAACCCGCCAGGCAACCTGAACCTCTTCGTTCGCAACGAAGGATCCAGTGGGGGCGGTCAGTGCCTGAATGGCCAGATCGGCAAAGGGTGACGACAGCGTGACCTGACGGTCATCCACGTTATTGGCGCGGGTGTCAGGTTCCAGAACCTGCTCGTCCCCGTCAGCGACGACAAGGACGCTGACGCTGCCTTCGATCCCGATGGGCAGAGTGATATCAGTGGTGACATCATATTGATCACCAGCAGCCAGAGCGCCTGACCGGGTCACGGTTCCGACCAGAATGTCGGTGTCATCCAGCGAGGCATCCTGCGAGATATAGATCTTGTCGACCCATTCGGTGGCCTGTGTATCCACCGGACCCGCATTTTGAACGGTCCATGAGATTGTACCGGTGTCCCCACCGCGCGGATCGCTTGGAACGCCGGTGATGGTGGCAACCAGATCGGCATAAGGACGCTGCACCGAGGTCACGACCAATTCAGCGTGGTTGTTGTTTTCAGCCTGGAATCGGGTGAGCCCATCGCGGGCTTCGTTCAGGACGCCACGGTTGTTGGTGTCACGGTCGGCCCAGATGTCGATGTCAAGCTCACCCACGCCGGCGGCGCCATGCGGCAGGTCAAAGGCCAGTGTGCGGACCGCAGATCCACCCGCATCAATGCGCAGCCCATCGGATGCAACGGCCACGTCAAACAACGTGCTGCCTGTGGTGCGGTTGTAGATGCGGATCCGGTCATTCCAGTCACCGGGCGTGGGCGCGCCCCCTTCGTTGGATACCGTCCAGTTGACCGTCAGCTTGCCACCAGCAGAAGGCTCGGCCTCTGTCACTGAAATGTCCGAAATGATCAGATCCGGTGCGGATGCAATCTGTTGCGAGACGGTGTTGTTGGCTTCACCTGTATTGTCGGCGTTTGCTTCAGCCAGTTCACCCAAAGCATCCACCACGACAGTGAACTGGAACTCACCAATGGCGTCGCTGCCCGAGGGCCATCCGAACTCGAACTGGCGGGCCAGTTCGGATCCGCCGTCCAGCGCTGTACCGCTGGTGTCGCGCAGATCCTGGCTCAGCACCACGCGATTGGTGTTGCGGTTGGTGACGACCAGGCGCTCGGTCCAGACGCCGGTTGCGGCTTTGCCGCCCTCGTTTGCAAGGGTGTAATCCACCGTCACCGTATCGCCCGGCTGCCAGCCAGAGCCCGGTGTGACGACAAGGTCCCGCGCCACCAGATCCGGCGTGGCGGCCAACACCACGGTGGCGTTCAGGCTCTGCGCGTTGTTGATTTCGGCCGTGCCCAGATCATTCTGCTCTTCGACGTCGTTGTTCACATCGACCCGCAGCGTCACCTCCAGCTCGCCAATCGCCTGCGACCCGGTGGGCAGCAGGATGTTGGCGGTCCGGGTGATCGATTGTCCTACGCCGATATGACCATTTGCGGCGGAGTCATAGGGGATGACCAGATCCGACAGGATCGCGCCATTGTCCACACGCCGGATGGTGATCCGGCTGTTGAAATCGCCACTGGTCGGCAGGTCACCGCTGTTGGTCAAGGTCCATTCCAACGGCATGGTGCCACCGGTTTCCAACGGATCAGAGGTGGTGACACGGAAGTTCGACGGCACCAGATCGGCGGCGGGAATATCCTCAAGCGTCAGCTTGATGGGCGTCCGGTCGGGGTTGGCAAAGACGTTGAAAGTGAAATTGCGCGTCTGCGGCGCATAGATATTGCCTTCGAGCAGCAGCAGGTACTGACCGTCATAAGGCATCGGGGTTGAATCGACGTCACGGGCGTAGGTGTCGAACACTTCATTCCCGAACGGGTCAATCAGGCGCCAGGTGGTCGAGCCATCCTGCCCATCGAAATCGAAGAAGAACCGTTCTCCGTCCTGGGCGCTGAAGCTGTAGGCACGGGTTTCGCTGCCCGGGGCCAGCTGGTCGGTGACAGAGGTACCCAGAACCAGCGGCACGGCATTGGCCATGTCCATCAGAACAAAGGAGAAATCGCCAGTCACACCGCCAGACGGGGCAATGGTCAGCGTGTAGTCGCCGGGCACCAGATCAGCCAGCGGCGGATAGCTCACGCGGTCTCCGTCGGAATTGTGGAAGGTGCGGCTCATGACCGTGCCGCGCGGACCGCTCAGGGTCCAGCGCCAGCGGGTGTCATTGGGCAGATGCGCATCCATGTAGATGCGCTTGCCTTCAGTCAGCGAGAAGGTGAACTCGGCCGTTTGGCCGGGCAGGGCGATCGTGCCCGTCGTCGTCTCATCCAGCATCAGCGCATTTGCCGATCCGGTCAGCGGAACCAGCTGGAACGAGAGCGTCCGATCATCGCTGCGCGAGGTCCGGCCTTCGATGATCAGGTAGTGTGTTCCGTTGGTCGTCAGTTCGACCGACTGAATGTCGGTCCGGACCCAGGTTGAGCTGGTCGTCAGTTGTCCATACTGGTCTACGATCTTCCAGCGGCCTTCCAGATCCCCGGACAGATAGTCCAGATAATAGCTATCCCCCGCTTGCCCGTCGAATTTGAAGATGCGCGTGATATTGGCCGGAGACAGGGACAGATCGGTCTGTTCCGACGGGTTCAGAGCGGTCGCCGCGCCAAGGGTGCGAACCGCAAAGCCAAAGTCGCCGATATTCGTGCCGCTGCCGTCCAGCGTGACGGTATAGTCGCCAGCCATCAGGCTGAGCACCGCGGCATCATTCCGGGACTCCGAGTCCAGGCCGGACAGGCGTTGGGATACGATCTGACCCTGCGTACCGGTCAGAGTCAGCCAGATGTTGGAATTATTGGTCAGGGAATCCAGAATGACCTGCTGCGACTCATTCAGGGTGAAGCTGTAGGTCTGGCGATCCCCCACAACCGCAATCGAACCGTTGACCACCGTGTCAAGATCCATCGCCGTGGCGTTGGTCTGCGGATTGCGGGCGTTGACCGAAAACGCAATCGGGCCGCTGACACCCGGTTGGCCTTCGACAAGAATATAGTACCGCCCTGCCTGGGTCAGGCTGCTGCTCTCATAGTCCGACCCCATCCGCTGGCGCTGTGTCACAACACCACCGTTGGGGGCGATCAGCTTCCAGTAGGAATCGGTTGAGCCGGAAACATGGTCCTGTTCCAGATAGAAATGTGCATCGCCACCGGCCCAGTCAAAGGCGAACAGAGCCGAGGAATTGCCCGGATTGAGCGTGGCATCCACTTTGGTTCCAAGCGTCAGAACCTGCGCGTCGGCCGGATTGCGCAAGGCCAGGCTATAGCTGCCGACGGAATTGTTGCTGGTATAGACCTTCAGCTGATAGGTCCCCGGTTGCAACGTGCGCAACGGGCTGCCGGTGGGGGTATACCCATCTGTCGAGGTGAACCGCGTGGCCCCGATACCCACGGGACCGCTCAGGCTCCAGAACAGATCACTGTTGTTGGTCAGCGCGTCGAACACGATCTGCGTCGGCTGCGTCAGCACCATCTCATAAACGTCAACGGCGCTGCCTTCGGTCAGATTACCGCTCAGCACATCGCCCGGTGCGGCGGTCAGCGCTCCGGTCGGATCCGTGGTGCCTATGGCCACGTTGTCAATGGACATCCCCATGACCGTGGCGTTGCCGTTTTCGGCCTGGATGACGACCCGTCGATCCGCCAGTTCCAGTGCCCCAACATAGTGACCGTCCAGGATCGTTGTGGTTGTCCCGCCAATGGTCAGCGCCACAGTGATCAGAGCCCCGCCATCCGTGCGGGTTGCCGTCAGGGAAAACTGGCCGACGTTGTCCATCAGGTCGCTCAGCGAAATGCCGACATCTGCCAAGGGCACTTCAATCAGTTTGCTGCCGAAATGCAGCGACAGGTGAGGCACCGTGCCGTCGCTGCCGTTCTGCTGCAGGTCGATCACCGCACCGAGCACATCATTTTCGTTCGGTTCCAGCCCCAGGAAACCAACCGCGCCACCCGCCGCATAGCTGGCCGTTGGCAACAGCAGGACGGAGAACCCATTGCCCGGATCGCCACTGGCGGGGCGGGTTAGATCATAGTCGAAGCTAACCGACAGGCTGCCGACACGCCCTTCGCGGGTGGTGGCAAAGGCAATGCTGTTACGGTTGTTGGCAGACAACGGATCCAGCAGGGTCAGAGCATCGGATTGTTCCGCCGCAGGCGTCCCATTGTGGTTGACCAGCACATGTCCGATCGAAGAGCCTGCGCCGAACTCTTCCAGCGTATCCCCCAGACCGCTGTCATAGGCGGGGCTGACCAGTTCGAAACGGAAGCCGTTGCTGGTCTCGGCATTGCGGATATTGCCTTCGATCAGAACGAAGTACGTCCCAGCTTCGTTCAGGATGAAAGGGCCTCCATCTGCCATGCGACGGCTCTGGAAGACCTGGTATCCTTGGCTGTCGATCACCCGCCAGGATGTGTCCCGCTCAGGCACATCGACAGAGTCGAAGTTGAAGCTTTGATGCCGGGTCGCGTTGATCTTGAACACCGACGTACCATGCCCGCGATTGGGCAGGTTGCCACTGGTCAGATCGTTGAAGAACATCTCAGTCGCGGCGCTGTCCAGATCGATCAGGCGGAATTCGAACGCCCCGGTCAGATCGTTGTTGGCATGGATCACCAGCTCATAGCTGCCAGCCGCGACGCGCATTGTCGGGTTATTGGTGTAACTGGTGGAATCCGTTGCGGAAAATGCGCGGTCATTGACGACCGTTCCATCGGGCCCGCGCAGGGTCCAGCGCAGGTTGCTGCTGTTTTCCAGACTGTCCATGACCAGTCGCGCATCCGCAGCCAGATCAAAGGTAAAGGTCTTGACCTGACCCGGCGTGTCCAGATCGACATTGGTCAGCTGGTTCAGCACCAAAGGCACGGGCGCGCTGTCCAGCTGTTCATACATGCCCAGCTCAAAGGCCGCGCGGCCCCCGGAATCCACGTCGCCTTCGACCAGAAGCGTGTAGGTGCCGGCGTAGGGCAGGGTCACTTCGCCCCGATCGTCAGGGTTCACATACCCCAGATGAACCCGGCCAAACGGGTCGATAAGACGCCATTCCATCGACCCCGTTTCCAGAATGTTATCCAGAAACAGCGTTTCCGTGCTGGTCGCATCAAACTTGTAAAGCGCCGAGCGGTTGCCCGGACGCAATTCGCCTCCGAAGGGGGCCCCCAGAACGACCTCTTGTGCCTCGGCCAGATCCAGCAGGCGCAGGTTCACATGGCCCGTCGCATCGCCATCTGCGGTCAACCGAAGGCTATAGTCCCCTGCGGGCAGGCTGAGCACCGGGTTTCCGCTGCCGATCCCGTCCGCATCTGTACGATCCAGAAGCCGTTCGGACACCTGTCCCTGCGGGCCGGACAAACGATACCGAATGTCTGACCGATTGTTCAGACTGTCGATATACAGGCGGGTCGCCTGAGCCAGAGTGAACGTATATTCCAGCTCCTGCCCGACCTGTGCGATTGTGCCCGTGATCCCGTCAGAGACCATATTGACGATCGACGCGTTCAACCCATTCGGCCCCGCATCCGGGGTCCCGTCGGCGGCGGTTGCCGTCTCGAACGGCAGATACAGGCTCAAACCGGTCTCCGAACCGGTCAGGGCCTGCTGGTAATTGTCCTGGATCTCTGCGTCGGTCCGGGCGCTGGACCAGATCCGGAGATCATCGAATGCGCCTTCGAACGGAGCGTAGGAATTCTGGCTTTCCAGTGTCCAGCCCGCAATCACCGGCGTATCCAGATTGACCGCGGGCGTGGTCGCCATGGACTCCGTGCGCACCAACGCACCATTCACGTAAAGCCGCTGTTCACCATTGGTGCGGTCGAACACCGCAGCCACATGGGCCCAGCTCCCGGCCTGGATCAGACCGCTGCCGGTTTGCGCGCTGTGCAGATTGCCATTGGCATCATGAGACGAGGCATAGAGAGAGCCGTTGTTCTGGATCCACACATCAAAGCTGCGCTGGCCGGTGCCGTCGGCCTTGGAAATGATCGGAGTCCATGTGTTGGCGAAGCGATCCAGCTTGACCCAGGTTTCCACCGTCATGTTGCCGTTGAAGACCAGATCAGGGTCATTTGCCAGGTGCAACCGTTCCGCCCCACGCAGAACCAGCGCCTGACCAAGTTGCCCGTCCATCAGAACCGGATCCCCGGCGGGATTATCTTGCCCCAGGGTTATCGGGGTGGTGACCATTGTTACACTGTTGATTGCAAACGAATAACCAACTTCCTGTTGTTGTTCCAACCCGCGCTCTGTTTCCAGAACCAGCGTATAGCGGCCATCGAATGGCAGCAGCGTATCGCCGATGTCCGCAGCCGAAACCGGTCCGACCATCTGGTGTCCGAACGGACCGAACAGGCGCCAGCCCCCATTTCCGGACGACAGGCCAAAGGACAGCATGTCGACGAATATCCTGTCACCTGCCTGCGCGTCGAAGGCAAACGCTGCCGAGCTGCGCGCAGCCGGAATGGTGCCGGTGACTGCGGTCCCATCGGTGGTGATGACCTGTGCTGCGCTCAGATCCACAAGACGCAATCCGTAGGCGGTTTTGACCCCGGCATTGGCACTGATGGTCAGCGTGTATTCGCCCGCCGGGGCGTCAAAGCTGTAGTTCCCGCTATTGCTTCGCGACCCGGTATCATTGAAGCGGCGGTCAATCTGAAGCCCATCCGGTCCCAGAAGCTTGGCCCGGATGTCGCTGCGGTTGGTCAGCGTATCCCAGAACAGCCGACGTTCAGAATCCAGCGTGAATGTATAGACGTGCACTTCGCCACCATCATTGATCCGGCCCTTGAACACACCCGGCAGGCTGCGGGTGTAGTCCAGCACTTCGCCGGTGGGACCACTGCCGCTCCGGCTGGCCAGCTCTGCCACACCCGCCGCATCGGTCATCGGCAGATCGACAACGGGCGTGGCGGTGATGGCCGTCCCGTCGAACAGATTCTGTGCGGCCCCGTTGTCCAACGCCGTCTGGAACAGACGGAATCCCGCCATTGCTCCATCAAACCCGTATGTGCCCTCACGCTGGCTGCCCAGAAGCAGCGGCACCGGGGCGTCGATGCTGGGCTGGTCACGCAAGGCTGTCTGCGACACCAGCGCACCATTCAAATACAGGCGCAGTTCTTGGCCGGTCCGGTCAACGACGCCGACCACGTGGTTCCAGGTGTCCCAGGCGATAGAACCCGACGCGGAGTCGATGGCGATCTGCCCGGAAGAATCCGAACTTGTCAGATGCAGAAAACCCGAACTGTGCAGCCAAAGCGTCATCTGTCGGCCAGCGGTTCCTCGTTCGCCGGTCCCCTGATACACCAGAGGTTGCCATGTGCGTTCAGGCGCATCGGCCCGGAACCACAAATCAAAGCTGGCATCGCCAGTGTTGTTGACCACCGGGTCGTCAACCACGACAGTTTCATAGCCGGTGAACCCCTGTGCGGCCCCGCCATCCGGACCCGCGATCGGACGCAGCCCGCCAAACTGGCCTGCTGTAGTCAAATCACCGGTAAACTCGCGCTGCACCGCGGGTTGCAGCTTGAAGCCATAGTCGATGGCCCCCGTGGCCGCCTCATAGGTGCGGCCCTCGATCAACAGGGTGTAGGTCCCGGTCCGTTTGAGGGTCAGTAGCGAGCCGTCCTGCAGGCGCGAACGCCCGATTTCCATGTTGCCCGATGGGTCGATCAGGCGCCAGTAGACACCATGGGAATCGCCGTCTTCGCGCAGGACGTCCATCAGGAAGCTGTCACCGACGGTGGCATCGAACTTGAACACATCCGTTTCGCGCTTGGGCTGCAAGGTCCCGCTGACCGTATCCCCGATGCTGATCGTCGTGCCTTGCGCAAGGTCCCGGATGACAAAGTCAAACGCTCCGGTCGCGCTGTTTTCGCCATAGACCGTGACGGTATAGTCACCGGCACTGGCAATGACTGCCGGATTTCGGGCATTGTCAAAGCTGTCCGCATCCCGCAGGCGCAGCAGATGGTTCACCCCCTGTGGGCCTTCGATCCGGATCAGCTTGTTGTAGTCGTTGGTCAGGCTATCGACATAGATCAGCGCATCCGCCGCCAGAGAGAAGGTGTATGTATGAACCTGACCGGGCCGCGCGATGTCGCCGCTCACCAGTGTATCCAGCGTCAGCCCCGTGGTCGCAGGGCTTTGCGGATCCAGAATCGTGAAGCCAAAGTCAACCTCGGCATTGTCTGGTTCAAAGATGCGGCCTTCGATCAGGATGAAATATGTTCCGGTCTCAGAGACTTCGCGGGGCTCCAGATCTCGCAGGTTGCGCGCGCTTTCGATTTGGCGCCCGTTCGGCCCGATCAGACGGTAATAAGCATTGTAGCTGCCGCCAGAATTCGTGGTGTTCGCAACCGAGAAGATCTGGCCCGCATTCAGGTCGATGCTGAAGATCTGGGTCGAGCGTTCGGGCACAAGTTTACCCGTGACCGGGGCATCCAATGTGATTGCCGTGGCGCCCGAAGCATCCAGCAGGCGGAAGCTGTAGTCCGGGGTCCGGCCGGCGCTGGCCGTGACCACCGCACGGTAATCCCCGGCACCCAGGCGCATGAATGGTGAACCCGCATCAACGCTGTCCCCTGTGCGCAACGAGAAACTGCGCTCGAAACCACCAGGGCCATACAACGTCAGCGTGGTCTGATCCGATTGCAGCAGGTTGTCAAAAACCAGGTCCGTGATCCCGGCCAGCGTAAACGTGTGGGTATTGCTGCCATAGGACGAACCCAACTGCGCGCTGATCGTGTCGCCAACGGTATAGTCGGTTGTGGTGTGGGTCACCTCATTCAGGGTGAACTGATAAGAGGTCGCCCCGGAATTGTTTCCGGCGAATTCACCCTCGATCAGGATGTAATAGGTCCCGTCAAGGGGCAGGGTGAAGGCCCCCGCATTTTCGAAGTTGCTGGGCCCCCGCACAAGTCGGCCATTCGGGTCAATGATCCGGGTTGCAACCCCAAAGACATTGTTGGTTGCATCCGCCCGGTTCAAGGCGAAGGTTTGCCCAGCAGTGCCGATGAAGCTGTGAACCGCGGTGGTCTGACGCGGATCCAGCGATCCGGTGACTTCGGTTCCCGCCGTCACCGCGGGCGCAGTGGCAAGATCAAGGGCCCGGAAGGAATAGGATCCGGTGCCGCCATCCATGTCGATGAGCAGCTGATAGCTGCCGGCGGGCAACATCAGGACCGCAGATCCCGAGGTGTTGTACCCGTCAGTCCGGTTGA
Source organism: Paracoccaceae bacterium (assembly GCA_022763485.1). Lineage (GTDB taxonomy): Bacteria > Pseudomonadota > Alphaproteobacteria > Rhodobacterales > Rhodobacteraceae > Aliisedimentitalea. The sequence continues at coordinate 56,341 of JALEGX010000010.1, forward strand.
ACTGTCTGGCTTCGACGTAGGTTCCACCGGGACCGCGCAGGGTCCACCGCCCATTCGCATCCGGAGAGTTGATGGCATCGAAATAACCCAAGGTCGGGGCCGCCAGCGTGAAGGCAAAGGTGTCGGGCGTGCTGGCGTCCGTGACGTTGCCATTTATCGTGGCCCCCAACGTCAGGGCCGTCCCGGTCAGCGGCGGGACCGTCGCAGTTCCGCTTTTCTCAAGCGTGAACTTCTGGTTCAGCGGATCCTGCCAGCCGTCACTGGGGTAGCCCTCGATGATCAGGGTATACAGACCAGACACTTCAAGCAGGCGATCGTTGACATCCAGGAACTGGGTATTGCGGAATATGTCCCGTCCGAAGGGATCCACAAGTCGACCGATCGGATTGCCTTCGGTGCGGGGCAGGGACAACAGGTCCCCGGCCGTGGCCAGGAACCGGACCATGACGGTGCTATTACCGGGGCTCAGCGTCGCGTCCACTTCGTCGCCATACGAGGCAGTGGCAGCGGACCCCAGATCAGCAAGGCGGAACCCGTAAGTCCCGATGGCACCGTCCCGGCCGTCAATGACCAGTCGGTAGTCACCGGCGGGCAGGCTGAACAGCGCGTTGCCAGCATTACCGAAGGAGTCGGAAACATTCAGGTTCCGGGGCGATTTTTCGACCCCCCTGGGGCCGATCAGTTGCCAGGTGATATCCTGTCGGTTGCTCAGACTATCGAAGTAGAGTTCCGTTTCACCCGTCAGCGTGAACCCATAGGAATGCGCCTGACCCATGGCGGTCAGCTCGCCCTCGATCTTCTGATCCAGCGTCAGGCTCAAAGTCTGCTCAACAGCAGGTACAAGCATCAGAGAGAAGTCCGCCGCACGGGTGTTGCCTACGTGACCATCGACGATGACCTGATAGCGACCCGCAATATCAGGAAGCACAAGATCCGCTCCACTTGAGCTGTTGGGGCCAAAGATGGTCGCACCGCTCGGATCGATGACCCGCAGGTAAACGGTCTGGTTCGACACCTGCGTGCCGACGACCAGCTGTTCGCCGCCCGCCGCATCAAAATGGAAAAGGCGGGCCTCGGTCGCCGGACCTTGGGTCAGGGAAGTCGCCAGGTTGTTGCCGGACCGGTCTTCGTTGGCGCCCGGAGCAGTGGCATCGAAGCCCAAAGACAGATCCAGACCATTGGCGGATGACAGGACCGACATGCGGCGATCAGCAATTTCCTGTTGGAAAAGGGCGGAATCCCACAGGCGGAATTCGTCCATCTGACCCTGGAACCGGTTGAAGCCTTCTATGCCCCCACCAAGGACCAACGGCGAGCTGCTGTGATTGATCGCCTGAGAAAAGTCGGATTCCGCCTGCAGTTCCCCGTCGATATACAGGCGCAGTTTTGCGCCATCGAAGCTGGCAGCGACGTGCTGCCAAGTATTCAAAGTGATATCCGCCGTCACGCTCGACGCGGTCTGCCAGTAGCGGTTCAGATAGAAATTGATGCCGCCATTGCCATTCAGATACAGCCCGTATCCGTCCTGCAGTGAATTGGACGAAGATTTGACCGCGATGAATTCGAAACTGTTATTGCGTTCCGGGCGCACCCAGGTCTCGATCGTGAAGGCCGTTGGATTGAGCTCTGCTGAATCGGCAATCTGGACCGTCGGGCTCAGGTCGTCAAAATGCTGGGCCAGTCCAGCGTCTCCGGTCAGCGGCGCTGAGGACGCGACACGGGACATCCTGTGCTGGATGCCCTGATCATCCAGCGTGCCTGTTACCATGTCCGCCAGATCGATCTGCTGTGAAGAGGCCGCGGTCAACAGCTGGAACGCATAGTCGCCGGTCAGATCGCTGTCTGCGAAAACGGTCAGCGTATAATCGCCCGCCAGAAGGTTCAGAACGGAATTGTTGTAAGAGCCGTCAGTGCGGTCAATCCGCAGATCAGATCGTTCCGCGCCCCGCGGTCCCACCAGGCTGAACTGGAGCGAAGAATTGAGCAGCGTATCGAAAATGACCTGTGTGTCCTGCGCCAGCGTGAAAGTCAGGTCATGGCGCTGCCCGGGTTGGGAAATGGTCCCTTCAATCACATCATCCAACGTCACCGCACGGGTTTCATCAACCACGCGGGAAACCTGGAAGCTGTACGCCCTGTCACCCGAGTTGTGAACATATCCCTCCAACAACAGGGTATAGGTGCCCGTCTTGGCAATCTGCAGGCGACCCGGATCATTGGAACCACTGAACGTGCGGGGCCCAAAGATCGTAACCCCATCGGGATCAATCAGCTGCCAGTACGCCGTACCGTTGCTGATGCTGCGCGCATCAAAGAACAACTCGGTTCCGGCGGTGGCATCGAACTGAAAGAGGTCCGTTTCACGACCCTCGCTTTCCAGAACGCCGTCCACAATCGTATCGGTGGCGATCTGGGTGGCATTGTCCGTGTTGAGCAGGCGGAACTGGTATTCGCCCTGCGCATCGCCTTCGCCATCAATGGCCAAAGTATAGGTGCCCGCGTCCAGCGCCAGCAGTTGACCGCCCTGCGCTCCGTCAGAGGCACTCAGATCGGTGGGGGAAACGATCTGGCCGCCGGTGCCGGACAATGACCAGTTCAGGTCACCGCGATTGGTCAGGCTGTCGAACACGACGGTGCGCTCTTCGGCCAGTTCAAATGTGTAGAAGTCAGTTTCGCCCGGAACTTCGATTTCGCCGACAATCGGGATCAGGTCAGCAGAGAGCAGCAGACGCGGCTCCAGCATCTCGACATGCAGGCCGCGGCTGAGCATCGTCTGATCCTTGACGCCCTTGCCCGCAGGCTTCATTCCACCTAGTGAGCCACGCGACCGACCTTCGACGTCAGTGACCGGACCCAAAAACCGCTTACCAGTTCTCTTCATTGTCTCCCCCCCGGGATTCAAATCATTTGCGCCGCGGTGTGGGTTGAAAATCATACCGCAACATTTGAATATGTACTCAGCTTAAGAGGCGGTATCCGGTTTGGGAACATTTTTATGAGATTTGCCTTTTTGAAAGATCTTGGGGTTGGGGTGTCGGCAGTCACAATCCCTGCTCTTTGCGCGATTGTTTTCCCATTGGAAACAAGGGCCAGCGACGCTCTGGCCCCGGTCAGTTGCCTGATTGAACCGGACCGGGTGATTCGCCTGTCGACCCCCGTATCGGGCATCGTGGCCGAGGTTTTCGTGGATCGTGGAGCCCGGATCGAAAAAGGGCAGATCCTGGCCCGTCTGGACACCGGGATCGAAGAACTGGCGGTGGAAAGCGCCCAGATCCGGGCGTCCGATGAAACCCAGATCTCTGCTCTGGAAGCCCGGATCGAATTTCTGGACAGCCAGGCAGAACGCAACGAACAGCTTGCCCGCAACAACACCGTGTCCCAAACCACAGCGCGCGAGGCACGGCTGGAGGCCCGGCTGGCGGCACGGGAACTGGAGCAGGCCATGCTGGCCCGTCAGTTGGCGGCACTGGAACTGGCCGAAGCCCGCGCGCGGCTGGAACAGAAGATCGTACGCAGCCCCGTGGATGGCGTGGTGACCGAGCGCCTGCTGAACCCGGGCGAATACCGCGAGGGCGAAGCCCATATCGCAACGATTGCCGAAATGCACCAACTGCGGGTCGAGGCCTTTGTGCCGATCTCCTACTACGACAAGCTGTCAGTGGGGCAGACCGTGCGGGTGCGCCCGGAACCGCCGCTGGACAATGATTATCTGGCTGAAATCTCGGTCATCGATTTGGTGTTCGATCCGGCGACAGCAACGGTAGGGGTGCGTATGGCACTGCCCAACCCGGATCTGGTCTTGCCTGCCGGTCTGCGCTGTGACGTGTTCTTTGATGCACCTGCGGTTGCCGACAGCACCACCGGTGACGAGTAGCAATTTCCGAAGCTGCACCGGGAGATCAGCATGACCACGCGATACAACAGCTTTGGCCAACCCATCGGGCCGGATGTGCCGGAGTGGTCGGGCTGCGCGGCACCGGAACCGCAGGCCATGCACGGGCGGTTCTGTTCTGTGGTGCCTATGGATCCTCAGCAGCATGTGCCGGATCTGTATGAGGCCTTTCTGCAGGATCCCGAGGGCCGGCTCTGGACTTATATGCCGGTGGGGCCTTTTGTCGATCCGAAACAGATGCAGGCCTGGGCCGAAGCCGCAGTGGCAGACACCGCGCAGCCCTGTTATGCCATTCTGGAGGCAGGAACAGGCAGGGCCTTGGGAACTGCCAGCTACTTGCGGGTAAAACCTGCGCATGGCGTGATTGAGGTCGGCAGCATTGCCTATGCTCCGGCACTGCAACGCACCCCAGCGGCGACAGAGGCGATGTTTCTGATGATGCGTCACGTGTTCCGCGATTTGGGATATCGCCGCTATGAATGGAAATGCGATGCGTTGAACGCCGCCTCGCGCGCGGCGGCACAGCGATTGGGCTTTACCTTTGACGGGCTGTTTGAACAGGCCATCGTCTACAAGGGGCGCAACCGGGATACCGCCTGGTATTCGGTTCTAGATCGGGACTGGCCGAGACTTGAGGTTGCTTTTGAGGCGTGGCTGTCACCAGAGAATTTCAGCGCGGATAGGATGCAGCAACGAACTCTGGCAGCTTGTCGGCGCTGATCGCATAAAAAATTTAACATAATCTCTGTTATGCAGGAATCTAAATCAATCCGGTACGCGCTATCTTGATGCGCACTCCTATTAGAAAACAGTGGGTTATCTGATGAGGAGTTTATCGCATGGGAACGGTTTATACGCAGATTTCGCTTCAAGAACGCCACAAGATCGAATTGACGGCGTTTTGCGACCGCCTCGACCGCACGCCAAGAAGATGCCTCGGCAGGCGCGAACCGACCGAGGCCTTCAGAGAGGAAATGATGAAACTGAGAGAGCGGAGAATTTTGCAACGCTCCGAGAACCTTCCCTACAGGGCTTGCTGGATGGCCAGTGACAGGACGGGGAATGCCAGAAGCAGTCCCAAGACGACCAAATCCATCAAAAAGAACGGCATTACACCGCCAAAAATCCGCCCCAGCGGCACCTTGGGATCGGTCACGGAATGCAGCACAAACACATTCAGCCCCACCGGTGGTGTGATTAGCCCGATTTCCAGCAGTTTGACCACAATCACCCCGAACCAGATCAAATCCAGACCGTAGACATCCATCAACGGCAGCATGAACGGAAGGGTCAGCAACATGATTCCAAGCGGGTCCAGGAACATGCCCATCACAACATAGATCAGCGCCACCCCCAGCAACATCACCGGCAGACTGGGATCCACGGCCTGGATCGCGTCCACGAGGGCACCGGTCACACCGGTCAGAGATACGAAAGCCACGAAAACCTTGGCCGCGCCCGCGATCAGGAAGATGACCGAGGTTTGCAGCGCGGTTTCCCAAAGCGCTTCACAAAAACTCTGCATGGTGATGCGGCGCGTAACGAACACGATCAGGGACACGGCACCAAAACTGACTGCGGCGGCCTCGGTCGTGGTGAAGATGCCTCCGTAGATGCCCCCGACAATGATCACGAAGATCAGGATCGCAGGCCAGGCCCGCACCAGCGCCATAACCCTGTCGCCCATGGTATAGGTTTCAGTCGAGGCAGGCGCGTCTTCGCTTCGCACCGTGGTCCAGATGCCGATCACGATCCAATAGCCGATCATCGTCATTAGGCCGGGAATGATGCCCGCCAGAAACAGTTTGGAAATGGATTGCTCAGCAAAAATGCCATAAATGATGAACAGGATCGACGGCGGGATCAGCGACCCCAGCGTGCCACCGGCGGCGACTGACCCGGTCGCCAGTTTTTCCGAATAGCCGTATTTCAGCATCTCGGGCACCGCCACGCGGCCCATAGTGGCCGAGCAGGCAATCGAAGAGCCCGAGATCGCAGAAAACCCGCCACAGCCGACGATGGAAGCCATGGCCAGCCCGCCCGGCACTCGCGTCAGCCAGGTGCGCGCTGCAAAGTAGATATCGCTGGTGATGCCGGATTTGTAACTGACATGCCCCAGGGCCACGAACATGGGAATCGCGCTAAGCGAATAGTTGTGGAACAGCTCGAACAATGTGCTTTGCGACAGCGAAAGCGTTGGTTTGATTGCACGTGCAAAATCCGGGTCGCGCCCGACCGGCATTCCAAAGAACAGAAGCAGGCAGCCAATAGCTACGGCCCCCAAAGCAAAGGCAATTGGCACGCGAATGGCGATCAGGGCGAGGGCCACAACAAGCCCGATCGTACCGATAAGAACAGGGTCCATCAGACGGTCTCTTCATGTGTTAAGGGGGTCGCGGACAGGCCCAGGAGGCGCCCTGCGAACAAATGGACGAGCCGCGCAAACAAAACAGCGAACCCCAGCAGAAGCGCGGAGTTCACCGGCCATTCCGGAAGCTGAAGCTCGCCGTAGTAATAGCTCCCGCGGCGGTACAGTTTGGAGACGTCGAACCATGACCAGTAAAGGATAGCCCAACTGAAGCCGAGCCCGACCACCAGCGCGATCAGATCGCATAATCTCTGCACCGATGGTGGGAAGTGCTGATAGAACAGGTCCACCGCGATATGGGCATTGACGCTCATGGCATGGGCCAGGGAAAAAGAGATCGACACAACCATCAGCCCGGCCACGATGGTGACAGCATCAGGCACGTGAAAAGGAAGGAACTCGCGCGCGCCAATTTCAGCCAGCACCAGTAGCGAGGTCATCAGAATGGCCACCACAGCCAGAACCATCAGCCCGCGTTCCAGAAGATCCAGCCCGCGGCCAATTTGCATATAAAGTGTTTTCACCAATCTCTCCTGCCTGAACATGAACACACGTCTGCGATTGACGCTGAGCGCGCTCAGTTGATTTGGCTCTGGGCGCCCTTCCCCAGCTTCAAGCCCAAAGGCGCAGGCGGTTGCCAACGCATGACCAGCTCAACGCATCTGTGGGGTCGCCCGGCCCTATGTCCGTGCGCGGTCGGACGCCCTGGGCGCATGACCCCAGGGCGTCAAACCAGAACAGGATCAGCTTTCGCCGTATTTCTTGAGATTTTCGGCCAGCAGCGTTTTATAGGCGTCCAGCAGGGATTGCCCGTCAATGCCCGCCTGTTCTGCTTCCTTCAGCCATTTGTCGATTTGCTCATTGCTGGCCTCTTGCAGATCGGTCTTGGCCGTGCTGGTCAGATAAGAGACTTTGACACCGTCATCTTCGGTTGCTGCAAAACCCGCAATGGCGCCCTGATTGGACTTGCGAACGGCGCTCGCGTTGTATTCGGTCAGCTCGCGACCCAGCTTGAGCAATTCGGCCTGTGTGTCTTCGGACAGTGCCTCGAAGGCATCCAGATTCATGACCAGACCAAAGCTTTGGAGCGTGCCGGCGTCAAAGATCACAAAATTGTTGGCGACTTCGTTCAGTTTCATCGGCTTGACCAGATAGCCATAGGCTTGCGTACAGTCGATCAACCCACTGTCCAGCGCCTCATAGGATTTGGTCAGCGACAGCGCCACCGGCGTTGCGCCAAATGTGGCCAGAATATCCCCATAGGAACTGGCGTAACGAATCTTGAGACCGTCAAGCTGGCTTGGTCCTCCCCCACTGAAGTGGTCCACCGTTATGTTAAGGAAAACGGAGGGCCAAGATGGCTACGAAGAGACACAAGCCGGAAGAGATTGTCACGAA
>JALEGX010000135.1 GCA_022763485.1 Paracoccaceae bacterium
AAATGCCAACCATTTTAGCATGGCTCAGTAAAGTCTCCAACTACACCACAACAAAAAAGAAGGGGGGCCATTGCCCCCCAGTCTCGCCATCCAGGCTCATTTCATTGACCGCCCGGTGATTTTTTGCCTGCGGCCTGGACGTCGTCAGGGGCGAGCGCACCCGCCCCGGTAGAGAGTGAGGGGGCAATAGACCGCCCCACCCCATCAGTTGAAAAAGGGCTGAAACCGTTACCCTTCTTCGAATTCGTCGGGGCAGAAACCAAAGGTCCCCGGTGCCCCTGCACGCCGTTTCCGGCGCGGTCCCAACGGCCGGGCAGAGCTGCCCGACCAAATTCGCCTTAGCTACACCCGGACGTTGCGCCGCAGGTGTTGCATTTCATGCAGGTGCCATTGCGCACCAGCGTGTAGTTTCCGCACTCGCCGCAGGCTTCGCCCTCGTAGCCCTGCATCTTGGCCTTGGCGCGGGCATCCATCCCAAGGGACGGCGCCACGGCGGTTTCGGCCTGGGGTTGCGGCTGGGCCTGCGGGGCGACGGCGATGTCCTGACCGCCCTGCAACACCACCAGATCCTGTGGCAGGCGCTTGCGCAGATAGCCTGTCGACGAAATCTGCTTGAGCACTTCCAGCGACCGGGTCGCGGCGCTTTCGCTCAGCTCGGACACGTTGGACACGCCCTCTTCCTCACCCCGGCCCAGATCATCGAAGGTCGCGCCTTCGGGCTTCACATGGGCCAGATCGGTGCGGTCCAGATAGCTGACCGCCAGTTCCCGGAAGATGTAGTCCAGGATCGAGGTTGCGTTCTTGATCGAGTCGTTGCCCTGCACCATGCCCGCCGGTTCGAACTTGGTGAAGGTGAAGGCATCCACGAATTCCTCAAGCGGCACACCGTATTGCAGACCCACCGACACGGCGATGGCAAAGTTGTTCATCATCGCCCGGAAGCCGGCACCTTCCTTGTGCATGTCGATGAAGATCTCACCCAGGCTGCCGTCGGAATATTCGCCCGTCCGCAGATAAACCTTGTGCCCACCGACCACGGCCTTCTGGGTGTACCCCTTGCGGCGTTCCGGCATTTTCTCACGGTGGCTGCGGACCAGTTCCTTGACCACGACCTTTTCGATCACCTTCTCGGCCAGAACGGCGGCCTTTTCGGCCTGCGATCCGCTTTCCAGGGTTTCGGCGGCTTCGTCGTCATCCTCAACCAGCGCTGCGGCCAGCGGCTGGCTCAGCTTGGAACCGTCGCGGTAAAGCGCATTGGCCTTGATGCCCATCTGCCAGCTGCGCTCATAGGCGGCCTGGCAATCCTCGATGGTGGCGTCGTTCGGCATGTTGATGGTCTTGGAAATCGCGCCCGAGATGAAGGACTGCGCCGCGGCCATCATGTCAATATGGCTGTTAACGCTCAGGAAACGCTTGCCTTTCTTGCCACAGGGGTTGGCGCAGTCGAAGATCGCGTAATGCTCTTCCGACAGGTGCGGCGCCCCTTCCAGCGTCATGGTTCCGCAGACATGGTCATTGGCGGCCTCGATGTCGGCACGGGTGAACCCCAGATGCCGCAGCAGGTCAAAGGTGGGGTCGTTCAGCTTGTCCGCCGGGATGCCCAGCACACCAGAGCAGAAGTCTTCACCCAGGGTCCACTGGTTGAACACGAAGCGGATGTCGAAAGCGCTTTCCAGCGCCTCATCAATCTTGCGCAGCTCGTTGGGACCAAAGCCATGACCGGCCAGCGAGGTGTGGTTGATCGCCGGGGCGTTGCCGATGGTGCCGTGGCCCACCGCATATCCCACGATCTCTTCGATCTGGGCGCTGGAATAACCCAGCTTCTCAAGCGCCGAAGGCACGGAGCGGTTGATGATCTTGAAGTAGCCGCCACCGGCCAGCTTCTTGAACTTCACCAGCGCGAAGTCCGGTTCAATCCCGGTAGTGTCGCAATCCATCACCAGACCGATGGTCCCGGTCGGCGCGATCACCGTGGCCTGCGCATTGCGGTAGCCGTGCTTTTCACCCAGCGCCAGCGCCTCATCCCAGGCGCCCATGGCCAGTTCGATCAGACGTGCGTCCGGGCAGTTGCCGTGATCCAGCGGCACAGGTTTGACCGCCAGCCGCTCGTATCCTTCGGTCGCGCCATAGGCTGCGGCCCGGTGGTTGCGGATAACCCGCAGCATATGCTTGGAGTTCCGTTCGTAGCCTGCGAAAGCCCCCAGCTCACCGGCGATTTCGGCGCTGGTGGCGTAGGCTACGCCTGTCATGATGGCGGTCAGCGCACCGCAGAGCGCCCGGCCCTCGTCACTGTCGTAGCCGTATCCCATGTTCATCAGCAGGCCGCCGATATTGGCATAGCCCAGGCCCAGCGTCCGGAAGTCATAGCTGAGCTGCGCGATTTCCTTGGACGGGAACTGCGCCATGGTCACGCTGATTTCCAGCGTCAGCGTCCACAGACGCGAGGCGTGCATGTAGTCTTCGGCCTGGAACTGCCCGTCCTTCAGGAAGGTCAGCAGGTTCATCGACGCCAGGTTACAGGCGGTGTCGTCCAGGAACATGTATTCCGAACAGGGGTTCGATCCGCGGATCTGACCGTCTTCCGGGCAGGTGTGCCAGTCATTGACCGTGTCGTGGTACTGGATGCCCGGATCGGCACAGGCCCAGGCCGCATGGCCCACTTTTTCCCACAGATCCCGGGCGCGCACGGTCTTGGACACATTGCCGTCGACCCGGTTGATCAGCTCCCAATCCGCATCCTTTTCCACCGCATGCAGGAAGGCATTGGTGACCCGGATGGAGTTGTTGGAGTTCTGACCGGAAACCGAGTTGTAGGCCTCGGAATCCCAGTCGGTGTCATAGGTCGGGAACTCGATGCTGGTGTGACCCTGCTTCGCGTAGTCCAACACCCTTTTGACATAAGTCTCGGGGATCATTGACTTCTTGGCTTCGCGGATCGCCGATTTCAGCGCTGTGTTCACCGCCGGATCATAGGCGTCTGCCTCACCGCCGTCCCAGCTGCGGATTGCTTCGAAAATGCCGTTCAGCATCTTCTCATGCATTTTGGAACCAGCCACGATCGACGCGACCTTCTGCTCTTCCAGAACCTTCCAGTCGATGAACTGTTCGATATCGGGGTGGTCTGCGTCGACGATCACCATCTTGGCCGCACGGCGCGTGGTGCCGCCCGACTTGATCGCACCGGCCGCCCGGTCACCGATCTTCAGGAAGCCCATCAGACCACTGGATTTGCCACCGCCCGACAGGGCCTCGCCCTCGGCCCGCAGATGCGAGAAGTTGGTACCGGTGCCGGAGCCATATTTGAACAGACGCGCCTCACGCACCCACAGGTCCATGATGCCACCGTCATTCACCAGATCGTCGCTGACGGACTGGATGAAGCAGGCGTGCGGCTGCGGATGCTCATAAGCGGATTTGGACTTGGTCAGCTTACCGGTCTTGTAGTCGACATAATGGTGGCCCTGCGCCGGGCCATCGATGCCATAGGCCCAGTGCAGACCGGTGTTGAACCACTGCGGCGAATTCGGAGCTGCGCGCTGGGTGGCCAGCATGTAACGCATTTCGTCGAAATAGGCGCGCGCGTCTTCCTCGGTCGAGAAATAGCCGCCCTTCCAGCCCCAGTACGCCCAGGCGCCAGCCAGTCGATCAAACACCTGTTTCGAAGAGGTCTCGCCGCCAAAACCGGGGTTGTCATCGGTGGGAACAGAGCGCCACAGGAATTCCGGCACATCCTTTTCCCGGACCTTCTTGCTTTTCAGCGGCACACCGGCCTTGCGGAAGTATTTCTGTGCGATCACGTCGCTGGCAACCTGGCTCCAGCGCGCGGGAATTTCAATGTTTTCAAGTCGAAAGACGATGCTGCCGTCCGGATTTCGGATTTCGGAGGTTGCCGCGATGAAGTCCAGTTCCGCGTAAGCATCCTGCCCGGCTTTGGTGAATTTTCTCTCGATCTTCATTTGCGCCCCTGCTGCCTTTGTCGCCCTGCGATCCGGGCGTCGCCGCCCAGGCCCCCAAAATACCGTTTTGGCCGATTTTGCAGAGACACCCGCCCCGGTCCCGCACGCTGTCGTCGCGCGGTTCCCATGGCAGCCAAGCCAATCGAATTCTCAATCTACATTGTCCCCACCTGGATGACCCGTCTTCCGATCCGCTACCAGATCTAGTGGGCCAATCTCTCGGCCCCCACAATCTGACGTATAGGCCCATAGATGGTCAACGGAAATTTTCATACCTTTTGACGGCTCAAGGTCTTGACGGGCTTTCCGGGCAAAACCCACGGCAAAGCGGGATGATTCATCCACAGAAGATCCACCGCCAGGGTTAAAAAGCGTGCCTGCCAAAAGACCCAATAATTTCTGCGCTTCCAGAGGGGTTTGGACGAACTTGTTCACAGGCAGCCGCGTCGAAAACTGAGGATATCTTAACCATCGTTAACTCCCGGTAATTTCCCGCCCAGGCCATTGCAAAGCCCGGGGTGTGACGGAAAAAACGCAAAAGGATGGACGCCTATGGAATGTGCAATGCGCTCTCTATAGTGGATCAGGGAAAACCGCACACCATATATAGAGAGAGCGATCCGCCCATCGGGGAATCACCCGAACGCGGTATCACGCTCCACACGGTGAGTTGAAACAAGAGCATTTGCATCTGGGACGGTTCACCATATCTGGGATCCATGCGTGACCTGATTTCTGCAATCCGATCCTGTGACCTGTGTCGCGACCGCTTTGCCAAGACCCACACCGCCCATCAGCCGCGCCCGGTTGTCTGGCTGTCGCCCACAGCCCCGATCCTGATTTCCGGACAGGCCCCCGGCGCGCGCGTGCATGCCTCAGGGCGCCCGTTCACCGATCCGTCGGGCGACAGGTTGCGGGACTGGCTGGGGCTGAGCGAAGAGACCTTCTATGACCGCGACAGGATCGCGATCATGCCGCTGGCCTTCTGCTTCCCCGGATATAATGCCAAGGGGCACGACCTGCCGCCGCCCGCGGTTTGTGCCCGCACGTGGCACGGCAAGGCCATGGCACAGATGCAGGGGATCCGGTTGAAGATCCTGGTGGGCGGATATGCGCAGAAGTGGCACCTGAACACCCGCAAATCGGTCACGGAAACGGTGAAAGCCTGGCGGGATTGCTCCGAAGACACCATCCCTCTGCCGCACCCCTCCTGGCGCAATACAGCGTGGCTGAAAGCCAATCCCTGGTTCGAAGCAGAGCTGCTGCCCGTGCTGCGCCAACGCATTCAGGACACGCTGAACACCACTTCACCACAAGGGTGATAGCTGTTTGAATTTGTTGAAGAAGTGGTCGGGGCGGCAGGATTCGAACCTACGACCCCCTGTACCCAAAACAGGTGCGCTACCAGACTGCGCCACGCCCCGGACCGTGCGCCTTCCTAGCGGCTCTGTTCGGGTTTGAAAAGCCCTAACATTCCCATTTTGCGGGCCCGTCGGAAAAAACCTGATGCCGCAGTTCGGTCCCGACAGAGATTCCATATCGCTGTGCCAGGCCGCCGTTGATTTCAAGCACGGCATAGACGTCCCGCCCACCGTCAATCGGGGTCAGATCGCCGGGGATCGCACGATGATGCACGTGTTTCACCACACCAGCGCGATCCACAAAAATCATGTCCAGGGGAATCAGTGTGTTCTTCATCCAGAACACCGCCGATTGCGGGACCTCATAAACAAAAAGCATACCATGCTGGCCGGGCATCTCGTCACGGAACATCAGCCCACGCGCGCGTTCTTCGGGCGTGTCGGCCAGTTCGATCGAGAACCGGATCTGCCCCCAATCGCCCCGCAACCAAACCGTGTCCTTGCCACAGGCGGCGCTGGCCACACTGCCGATGAGAACAAAAGCGAGTGTGGCGAGGACCGTCCGCATGTCAGCTGCTTGGCTTGTCGCTTTTCAGCGCCGCTTCCCAGGCCGTGACTTCGGCTGCCATCCGGCCGCGCTTGCCGTCAATCACACGCATGGCGAGCGCTTCCCCCGGTTGGAGATCGGCCAGACCGGACTGGCGCAGCACTTCGACATGCAGGAACACATCTTCGTTTCGGCCAAATACATTGGCGAACCCGAATCCCTTGCCCTTGTCGAACCACTTGACCCGCGCGGGCTCCAGCGGCGTTTCCATCAGCTGCTCTGAATTAAGCTCAGCAAAATCGCTCAGCGCCGGCGCCGTGTCACGTGACGGCGGTTCGATGCTCACGACTTCGACCGCCTGAACGCCGCGATCGGTCCGATGAGTCACGATCTCGACCCGGGCGCCATCTGCGACCGAACTCTGACCAAAATTCCGCAACACGTTTACGTGCAACAGGATATCCGGCCCGCCCTCATCGGATACGACAAAGCCGTATCCCTTCGCCGGGTCGAACCATTTCACCTGTCCGCTCACGTGGTACATGCTGCTCAGATCTTCTGCCACTTTTTGTCCACCGAGTGTGTAGTCATTTCCATCCCCCTTTTGAGATGCGCGATTTTACCCCCGGATTTCAAGCTGAAAATTTTTCTGATCTTTCAGCCTGTTGCATTTGCCGCCTTATCTGACTCACGGGCTCAGGCGCTGAATTTCCCAATCGTCCGAAGGTGTTGCGCGACGCCACACGAACCTGTCATGCAGACGGTAAGCCCCATCTGCCCAGAATTCGATCTCCAGCGGGACCAGCCGATATCCGCCCCAGAACGGCGGACGCGAGGGATTGGGCCCATGACGTGCGGTCACCTTGGCGACCTCTGCCATCAGCGCTCCGCGGCTGGACAGCGGCTGGGACTGATGCGACGCCCAGGCCCCAAGACGGCTCTTCAGCGAACGCGACTTGTAGTAGTCATCAGCCTGCGGGCCATCCTCCTTGGAAATCAACCCGCGGGCGCGAACCTGACGCCGCAGGGACTTCCAATGCATCACAAAGGCTGCCTTGCCCGCACTGTCCAGTTCCTGCGCCTTGGCGCTGCCGTAGTTGGTATAGAAGACGAAGGCCTCATCTTCGATTTCCTTAAGTAGCACCATACGCGCGTTCGGCAGCCCGTCGCTGTCTACGGTGGAAAGCGCGATCGCGTTGGGATCATTGATTTCTTCGGCCTCGGCGTGGGCCAGCCATGTCCTTGCGATCTCGAACGGGTTGTCTCCCGCGAATAGTCCAGCTCGATCCGTCATTTCGTCCCCGATGTCTTGCGCGTACACCCTAAGCGCGAACCCGGGACGCCACAAGCCCACAGACCCTTGATGGCAGCGGCCCAATATCTTAAACGTCCCGCAACTAACAGATCACAGGCGGAGAACCTGCATGTCTACTCAGCTGATGGCCGGCAAGCGCGGCCTTATCATGGGCCTTGCCAACGACAAATCCATCGCATGGGGTATCGCAAAGGCCTGTGCCGATGCCGGTGCTGAACTGGCGTTTTCCTATCAGGGCGACGCGTTGAAGAAACGCGTTGATCCTCTGGCCGCCCAACTTGGCAGCGAAATCGTCCTGCCCTGCGACGTCACCGACGAAGCTTCGATCGACGCGCTGTTTGCGGCACTGGAAGAGAAATGGGGCAAGCTGGACTTCATCGTCCACGCCATCGGCTTCTCGGACAAGACCGAACTGCGCGGTCGTTATGTCGACACCAGCCGCTCGAACTTCCAGATGACCATGGACATCTCCGTGTTCTCCTTCACCGCAGTGATGCAGCGTGCAGAGAAGATGATGACCGAAGGCGGCAGCGCCGTGACCCTGACCTACTACGGTGCCGAGCAGGTCATGCCGCATTACAATGTGATGGGTGTGGCCAAGGCCGCGCTGGAGGCCTCGGTCAAATATCTGGCCGAGGATCTGGGCAAGGACGGTATCCGTGTCAACGCGATCTCGGCCGGGCCGATCAAGACGCTGGCCGCCAGCGGCATCGGCGACTTCCGCTACATCATGAAGTGGAACGAGTACAACTCGCCCCTGCGCCGCAATGTCACTATCGATGACGTCGGCAAATCCGCCCTCTACCTGCTCAGCGATCTGGGTTCGGGCGTAACCGGCGAAAACCTGCATGTGGACGCGGGCTACCACGTTGTCGGCATGAAGGCAGTGGACGCGCCCGATATCGAAAAGGGCTGATCCTGACATGGCGGCAGAACATGTCTTTCTGCTGATGGCAGCGCAGTTGATGGCCCTGATCAGCCCGGGCCCGGCTGCGCTCCGCATCCTTCAGATCAGCCTGAGCGGCGCCCGGCTGGACGCGCTGAAATTCGGGGCTGGCCTTGCAACCGCCGCCGCCTGCTGGGCGGCGTTGGCCTTTGCGGGGCTGGACGTGCTGTTTTCCGCCCTGCCCTGGCTGTTTCTGGCGCTCAAGCTGCTGGGCGGTCTCTACCTGATCTATGTCGCGGTACAGATCTGGCGCGGCGCCACTGCGCCGATCAACGCCACCGCGCGGGTTCGTAAGGGGGGCGCCTTCGTCAGCGGCTGGCTGACCAATGCCGCCAACCCCAAGGCCGCCTTCTTCTTCTCGGCTGTTTTCCTGGCGATCCTGCCGAAGGAAACGGCGATGACCGACAAGATCACCATCGTCGGCCTCGTGCTGACGCTTGAATTGTGCTGGTATGCGGGGATGGTTGCCCTGTTTTCCCATGCACGTTCGCAAAACCTGTATATGCGCGCCAAAGCTGCGGTGGACCGCTGCTGCAGCGCGCTTCTGGCGGCTTTGGGCGTGACGCTCCTGACAAGCCAATGATATCGAAAGGACCCCTCGTATGACCGGTAAGGACCCGCATCGTCTGCCCCACGAAAAGGGCTTCCATATCAGCTGGGACCAGATCCACCGCGACAGCCGCGCGCTGGCATGGCGTCTGGACGGTCAGGGCCCGGATGACGGCGCATGGCGGGCCGTGGTGGCCATCACCCGTGGCGGCATGGCACCTGCGATGATCGTCAGCCGGGAACTGGACATCCGCACGGTCGATACGATCTCTGTGCGCTCCTATCACCACCAGGCCCAGGGCGAGGCCGAAGTGCTGAAGGCCCCGGACGAAAAAATCATGGGGGACGGCGAAGGCATCCTGATCATCGATGACCTTGTCGACAGCGGAAAGACCCTGGAGCTGGTGCGCCAGATGTACCCCAAGGCGCATTTCGCCACCGTCTATGCCAAGCCCAAGGGCCGTCCGCAGGTGGACACTTTCATCACCGAAGTCAGCCAGGACACCTGGATTTTCTTCCCCTGGGACATGGCCCTGCAATATGTCGAGCCCTATCGCGGCACCGACTGAGATTGACCGAAAAAGGCACCCCGGAGGATCCGTTGGGTGCCTTTTTTGACGCCAGCCCGACCCCTGATCCGCTTTTGAAAGATCCCGCATGACCGTTACACGCACCGGTGCCACCTTCGTTTCTCCAATCGTCGAGTCGCGCCGCTGGGTGCAGGATGTGACGTTTCCGGCGGACCGTCCGCTAATCAACGTGTCCCAGGCGGCACCGATTGATCCGCCGCCCCTGCCCCTGCGCCAGGCCATGTCCGATGCCGCGTTGCATCAGGACGCGGCGCATCTTTATGGGCCGGTTCTGGGCAATCCCGATCTGCGCGCGGCGCTGGCCGGTCAGATGAGCGCGCATTACACCGCGCCGATCCGGGCCGATCAGGTGGCGATCACCTCTGGCTGCAACCAGGCCTTCGCTGCCGCAATTGCCGGTCTTTGTGGTGAAGGGGATGAGGTGATCATTCCGACGCCGTGGTACTTCAATCACAAGATGTGGCTGGATCTGTCCGGCACCAAGGCCGTCCCACTGACGACCGATGCAGAGATGCGGCCCCGCGTCGAAGATGCCGCCGCGCTGATCACCGATCGTACCCGTGCCATTGCGCTGGTCACCCCCAACAACCCCTGCGGTGTGGAATATCCCTCGGATCTGGTGCGGGCGTTCTATGACCTAGCCCGAGCCCACGGCATCGCGCTGATCCTGGATGAAACCTATCGCGATTTCGACAGCCGCGAAGGCGCGCCACATGACCTGTTTGGCGATGCGGATTGGGACAAGACCCTGATCCACCTCTATTCCTTCTCCAAGGCCTATCGGCTGACCGGGCACCGTGTGGGTGCGTTGGCGACCTCACCCGAACGCCTGTATGAGGTTGAGAAATTCCTGGACACCGTCACCATCTGCCCCAACCAGCTGGGCCAGATCGCGGCGCTTTGGGGGATTGAGAACCTGCAGGACTGGGTCGCGGGGGAACGCGCGGAAATCCTGGACCGCCGCGCCGCAATTGCCGAGTTTTTCCCACAGCTGGAAGCCAAGGGATGGAAGCTGCTGGGTCTGGGGGCGTATTTTGCCTATGTCGAGCATCCCTATGACATGGGATCGCTGGAGCTGGCAAAACGGCTGGTGCAAGATGCCTCTGTCCTGATGCTGCCGGGAACCATGTTCACCCCCGAGGGCGACAGCGCCGGGGAACGGCAATTCCGCATCGCATTTGCCAATATTGACCGCAGCGGGCTGGCCCAACTGTTTGACAGGCTGGCAAACCTGACCATCTGATCTTGCCCCCCTCTGACACCCGTCGTAGACAGGGCGGCAGAAATCAGGGCGCCATGTCCGGCGCCGACAAGGGGGTATCATGGCCGGTGGCATGAAAAGCGTTTCGAGAACCTTCGTCTGGATCCTGATGGGGATGCTGATCGTTGGCCTTGCCGGGTTCGGCGCTGTCAATTTCTCGGGCTCGGTGACGTCGGTCGCTCTGGTTGGCGACGAAGAGGTGGACGTGGACGCCTATGCGCGCGAGCTGCAACGCGAACAGCGTGCCTATCAGGCCCAGACCGGGCAATCCCTGCCGATGTCCCAGATGCGTGAACTTGGTCTGGATCAGGTGGTTTTGGGCCGGTTGATCGCGCTGGCGGCCATCGACAACGAAGTGGCCCAACTTGGCGTTTCGGTCGGGGATGCCAATGTTCAGCGTGAGCTTCTGAACATCGACGCTTTCCAGAATATCCAGGGCCAGTTCGATCGCGAAACCTATCGCTTCCAACTGGAACAGGCCGGCCTGAGCGAAGGCGAATTCGAAGCGGACCTGCGCCGCGAGGCGGCTCGCACTCTGGTGCAGGGCGCGATCATGGGCGGCACTGAAATGCCCGCCACCCTGACCAACACGATTGTTGATTACATCGCCTCGCGCCGCAGCTTCACCTGGGCCGCGCTGACAGAGGCCGACATCGCGCTGACCGCGGTTGCCCCGTCTGATGCCGAGCTCAAGGCGTTCTATGACGAAAACATCGATCAGTTTTCCCTGCCGGAAACCAAGCAGATCACCTATGCGCGCGTGACGCCGGACATGATGCTGGATCAGGTCGAACTGGATGAAACCGCACTGCGCGACCTCTATGAGCAGCGCTCGGATGAATTCTCCTCGCCGGAACGCCGTCTGGTGGAACGTCTGGTGTTTGGCGATCAGGACTCCGCCTCCAGCGCCATGGCACAGTTGGAAGTCAACGGCACGACCTTTGAGGTTCTTGTACAGGATCGTGGTCTGGACCTGTCGGATATCGACCTTGGCGACGTAACCATTGGGGATCTGGGCAGCGCCGGTGAACCGGTCTTTGCGGCCGAGGTTGGTCAGGTTGTCGGCCCGTTCGAATCCGATCTGGGTCCTGCGCTCTTCCGCATCAACGGCAAGCTGGAAGCCCGCACCGTCAGCTTCGACGACGCCCGCGAAGAGCTGCGCGAGGAACTGGCCGCTGAACGCGCCCGTCGTCTGATCGAAACGCAGGCCGAAAACATCGACGACCTGCTGGCCGGTGGTGCAACGCTGGAAGAGCTGGCCGATGAAACCGATCTGGCCCTGGGCAAGGTCGACTGGACCGAAGACAGCGCCGATGGCATCGCCGCCTACAGCGCCTTCCGCACCGCCGCACAGGCGGTCACGCTGGAGGACTTCCCGCAGGTCGAATTCCTGGAAGATGGCGGTCTTTTCGCCCTGCGGCTTGACACCGTGCTGCCGCCGCGCCCGGAACCCTTCGAGGACGCGCGCAATGCCGTGCTGGAGGCGTGGAACCTGAAGCGTCTGGACGAGGCGCTGAAAGAACAGGCCTTTGTTCTGGTCACCGAAATCACCGCCTCGGGCAGCTTTGAGGGTCACGGGCTGACCGCGCAGACCGAAACCGGCCTGACCCGCAATGCCTTTATCGACGGAACGCCGCAGCGCCTGATGACGCGGGTGTTCGAGATGGAAAAAGGTGAGATTGCCGTGGTTGCAGGAGACCGTCAGGCCATCATCGTGCGTCTGGACGACACCCTGCCACCTGAGCGGACCGATGACCTGCGTCGCCTGTCCGACGCCTATCAGGGGGAGCTTGACCAGACACTGGCCCAGGCCCTGTTTGACGCCTTCGTCTATGACTCGCAGATCCGGGCCCAGCCGCAGGTCGATCAAAACGCACTCAACGCCGTCGCGGCAAGCTTTCAGTAAGACGGATCAGATTACATGGCATTGACCCCAGATTTCGACAGTTTCGCTCGCGCCTATGAGGCGGGCGAAAACCAGGTCGTCTATACCCGCTTGGCGGCGGACCTCGACACTCCTGTGTCACTGATGCTGAAGCTGACCGGCGCCCAGAAGGATGCCTTCATGCTGGAATCGGTCACCGGGGGCGAAGTGCGCGGCCGCTATTCGATCATCGGAATGAAACCCGATCTGATCTGGCGCTGTCATGGGGAACGCTCGGCCCTGAACCGCTCGGCCCGCTTCGACGCGGACGACTTCACGCCGCAGGACGGCAACCCTATGGACAATCTGCGGGCGCTGCTGGCCGAAAGCCGGATCGACCTGCCTGAAGATCTGCCGCAGGCCGCGGCCGGGCTGTTCGGCTATCTGGGCTATGACATGGTGCGCCTTGTCGAACATCTGCCCAACGTCAATCCCGATCCGCTGGGCCTGCCCGACGCGGTGATGATGCGCCCTTCGGTGATCGCCGTTCTGGACGGTGTGAAAGGTGAGGTGACGGTTGTCTCCCCCGCCTGGAGCAGTGACGGACAAAGCGCCAAGGCCGCCTATGCGCAGGCCGCCGAACGGGTGATGGACGCGGTGCGCGATCTGGAACGGGCGATGCCCGCCGAAACCCGCGATCTGGGCGAAGCGCATGAGATCGCGCCACCGGTCAGCAACTTCACCAAATCCGGCTACATGGAAGCGGTGGAGAAGGCCAAGGAGTACATCCGGGCCGGCGATATCTTTCAGGTGGTGCCGGCGCAACGCTGGACGCAGAGCTTTCCGCAGCCGCCGTTCTCGCTCTATCGCTCGCTGCGGCGCACCAACCCGTCGCCCTTCATGTTCTATTTCAACTTCGGCGGCTTCCAGGTCGTGGGCGCCAGCCCCGAAATCCTGGTGCGTGTGTTCGGGGATGAGGTCACCATTCGCCCCATCGCGGGCACCCGGCCCCGTGGCGCGACCCCCGAAGAGGATCGCGCGCTTGAGGCCGATCTGCTGGCCGACCAGAAAGAGCTGGCAGAGCATCTGATGCTGCTGGATCTGGGCCGGAACGATACCGGACGCGTGTCCAAGATCGGCACGGTGCGCCCGACTGAGAAATTCATCATCGAACGCTACAGCCACGTGATGCACATCGTGTCGAACGTCGTGGGCGAGCTGGCCGAAGACAAGGATTCGCTGGACGCCTTCTTTGCCGGGATGCCCGCGGGCACCGTGTCCGGCGCGCCGAAAGTGCGGGCGATGGAGATCATCGACGAGCTGGAACCCGAAAAGCGCGGCATCTACGGCGGCGGCGTGGGCTATTTCAGCGCCGGGGGTGACATGGACATGTGTATCGCCCTGCGCACCGCGGTGGTGAAGGATCAGAAGCTCTATATCCAGGCCGGTGGCGGCGTGGTCTATGACAGCGATCCCGAAGCCGAATACATGGAAACCGTCCACAAATCGAACGCCATCCGGCGTGCGGCCGCAGATGCGGCACGCTTCACCGGATCTGGCAATTCCTGAGGCGGATCAACAGTCTACAGAACATCGAAGAGAGGGCATTGCCCTCTCTTTCTGGTTTCAGCCTTATTTGACTTCGGTGTTAAGGCTGGCCGAAACCGGGGCCAGTGCCACCCGGCTGGCGCGGTCCTGCAGGCCCCAGAGCAGCAGCGCCGAAATGGTACCCGGACGTACCCGTCCCACCATGATCACCGCCCCCATCTGGCCCGAGCGGAAGGCCGCCTGATCCAGGAACCGGCGCATCACCTTCGGCGTCTGCCCGGCGCCGTCGAAATCCCGGAACACCACGCCCGAGGGCACGCCATCACGGGCGGCCAGCTTGCGCACGGTGTTCAGGCCACGATCCTGTGTCAGCAGCCCGCGCCCCGAATCCTTGATCAACGCCGTGACCTGATCGGACAGCGGCCGGTTGCCCTGAATGCCGCTGCCTGAGCCTTCCATCACGCCGATTGTTTCGGGCAGAACATTGATCCAGCTTTCAAAGGCGGCTTCCGCGTCCACCGGTGTCGCCTGGGCGGGAAGATCCGCCAGAACCAGAACCTCAAACCCGGCGGCCCGGTGGCGGGCCATCCGGTCGGCGGCATCCGGCAACCCCGGATCCACCGCAAAGCTCAGCGGATAGGGGAAATCCAGCAGCGCCTCGGCCCCGATTGCATCCGCATCGTCGATCAGCACGATCGACATCAGCGGCTTGTCGTCGGGATTTTCAAAAGCGGCGGCATAGGCTTCGAACGGCGGCACGCTCGGCGCTTCGTCCGCCGGCGCTTCGGCAACCTGTGCGGCGGGCTGGTTGCGGTCTATGATGGAAATCCCGGGTGTTCCGATCGTCGGCCCGGTGTCCTCGGTTGCGTCGCCTGCCTGTGGCAGCGCCGCGATGCGCGGCGCGGGTGCAGGCGGTTCGGCGCTTTCGGTGATCGCGCTGTTCGTCTCGGGCGGTGTTTCGCCGGTATCCTCGGCCGGCGCTGCGGGCTCCGTCAGATTGGCCGGGGCTGCGGTTTCAGCCTCGGGCGCTTCGGGCGCGTCGCTGCTGGTCGCCAGATCGGTGCCGAATCCGGAGTTGGTGGTCGACATCTCGGGCGCGGTCGGTTGTGCCGGCTGCGTGGCCAGCGAAACCGAACTGTCACCGCTTGGCACCGCCGGTGCGGCGGCGGGCTGGGTTTCGGTCACCGGGTCATCCTGGCTTGCCGTAACTTCAGCGGCCCCGGTCGTGGGTTCCGGCGTTTGCAGATTGTCGGTTCCGACCCCGACGCGCGGCTTTTCACCCGGCGAGGTGGTTTCGGCATCCAGCGCGGCCTGCGTGGTGCCCGCGTCCTGCGACGTGCCCGGTGTCACCGGCGCGCTTTCGACCAGATCGGGATCGGTGGCGGTCACCAGCTCTCCGGGTTCGCCGGTCACATCCGGTGCAGTCCCGTTTTGCGGCGCCGTGGCCTCGACCTCCGGTTTTTGCGGCAGGGGTGAAATGACCGAAATGGCAACCGCCCCGATCACCGCGATCACCGCGCCTATGCTTACTCCACCAAGAAATCCCCGCATGCCTGTTCTCGCCTCTTCGCTACTGTCCGGACGACCCGATTCCCCGCCGGGTTCGCCTGGCTAACTGCCTTGATGCTTCGCCGGGCGCCCAAGTGCTGCCCATGCGCCCTTGACGCTGCCCCCGAAGCCTGAGCATGTATGTCGCGACCACTATACTGCGGCTGGGCCATGCCCCACCAGCCCCCAAATACACGAGCTTGCGATGCTGCTGCTGATCGATAACTACGATTCCTTCACCTACAACCTGGTTCACTATCTGGGTGAGCTTGGGGCGGAAATGGTTGTGCGCCGCAATGATGCGCTGGACGTGCAGGAAGCGATGGCGATGAACCCATCGGGCATCCTGCTGTCGCCCGGGCCCTGTGACCCGGATCAGGCCGGGATCTGCCTGGCGCTGACCGAGGCCGCGGCCGAGACCAAAACGCCACTGATGGGCGTCTGCCTGGGGCATCAGACCATCGGTCAATCCTTTGGCGGCAAGGTGGTGCGCTGCCATGAAATCGTGCACGGCAAGATGGGCACCATGAAGCACACCGGCAAGGGGCTCTTTGCCGGGCTGCCCTCGCCGTTCGAGGCCACGCGCTACCACTCGCTGGTGGTGGAACGCGACACCCTGCCCGACTGCCTGGAGATCACGGCCGAGCTGGACGATGGAACCATCATGGGGCTGCAGCACAAGGAGTTGCCCATTCATGGCGTGCAGTTCCACCCGGAATCGATTGCCTCCGAGCACGGCCATGCCCTGCTGAAGAACTTCCTGAATGAATTGAAGGTGCCCGCATGAGCGATACCTTGAAGCCCCTGATCGGGGCCGCCGCTGATCGTGCCCTGACGCGGGCCGAGGCGGAACAAGCCTTTACCATCCTGTTTGAAGGCGAAGCGACCCCCAGCCAAATCGGCGGCCTGTTGATGGCGCTGCGGACGCGCGGTGAAACGGTGGATGAATATGCTGCTGCTGCTGCCGTGATGCGCGCCAAGTGCAACGCGGTGCAGGCGCCCGAAGGGGCCATCGACATCGTCGGCACCGGTGGCGACGGAAAGAACACGCTCAACATTTCAACCGCGACCGCCTTTGTCACCGCAGGTGCCGGTGTGGTCGTGGCCAAGCATGGCAACCGCAACCTGAGCTCCAAATCCGGCACCGCGGACCTGCAATCGCAGATGGGTATCAACGTGATGGTAGGGCCACAAGTGGTTGAAAAGGCGATCAAAGAGGCTGGGATCGGCTTCATGATGGCGCCCATGCACCACCCGGCCACCGCCCATGTGATGCCCACACGGTCCGAGCTGGGCACCCGCACGATCTTCAACATCCTGGGACCGCTGACCAATCCGGCCGGCGTCAAACGCCAGCTGACCGGCGCCTTCACCCGTGACCTGATCCGCCCGATGGCGGAAACCCTGGGTCAACTGGGGTCCGAGCGCGCCTGGTTGGTGCATGGCTCGGATGGCACCGATGAGCTGACCATCACTGGTGTCAGCTGGGTTTCGGCGCTGGAAGAGGACGGCACCATCAAGGATGTCGAACTTCACCCCGAAGACGCAGGTCTGCCGGTGCACCCCTTCGAAGACATCGTTGGCGGCAGCCCGGAGGACAACGCCGTTGCCTTCCGCGCCCTTCTGGACGGTGCCCCTTCGGCCTATCGCGATGCAGTTCTGCTGAACTCGGCCGCTGCGCTGGTGGTTGCCGGTCAGGCCACGGATCTGCGCGACGGCGTGGCGCGCGCGGCAGAAAGCATCGACAGCGGCGCGGCCAAGGCCAAGACCGAAGCGCTGGCCCGGATCACCTCCGAAGGCGCGTGATGGCGCGCCTTTCCCCGTGTGACGACCCATGCCGGAACGGGGCGACCGCCCGATGAGCCTCAATACGCCGCAGGCCTGGTCCCATCTGCCGTTCTTTACCGAGAACTGGCCCGCCATCGACGCACAGATCGCCGCTGATCCGCGCGACATCCTGCCGCCTGCGCCTCAGCGGTTTGCGGCCTTCGACCTCACGCCGCCGGAACAGGTGAAAGTTGTCATACTTGGGCAGGATCCCTATCCGACGCCGGGACATGCCCATGGGCTGGCCTTTTCCACGGAACCGGATGTCCGCCCCCTGCCCCGTTCTTTGACAAACATTTTCAAAGAGTTGCAGGAGGATCTGAACGTCACGCGCCCCAATGGCGATCTGCGCGGATGGGCCCGTCAGGGCGTCTTGCTGCTCAATACTGCGCTCAGCGTCCCCGCAGGCGACGCCAACGGCCACAAGCATCTTGGCTGGGACAAGCTGGTCCACCAAGTGCTGAACTGCACATCCGCGCGACCCACTGCATATATTCTGTGGGGAAATCAGGCGCAGAAACTTGCAAAACATATCCAACCGGGCGATCACATGATCCTGAGATCCGCCCATCCATCGCCGCTGTCGGCGCGGCGCGGATTTTTCGGGTCCCGCCCTTTCTCGGCCGTGAACACATGGCTGCGCGATCGGGGCGAAACCGAAATCGACTGGAACGCATGAACGGAGCCCTCCGCAGATGACCGAAACCATTCTGGACAAGATCAAGGCCTACAAGCTGGAGGAAGTGGCAGCCGACAAGGCCGTGAAGCCGCTGGACGCGGTCGAGGCCGAAGCGCAAGAGGCCAGCCCGGTCCGCGGCTTTGCCAGCGCCCTGCAACAGGCCACCCGCACCGGCTATGGCCTGATCGCTGAGATCAAGAAGGCCAGCCCATCCAAGGGCCTGATCCGCCCCGACTTCAACCCGCCGGAACTGGCCAAGGCCTATGAACAGGGCGGCGCCACCTGCCTGTCGGTGTTGACCGACACCCCCAGCTTTCAGGGCGACAAATCCTTTCTGACTGCCGCACGCGACGCCTGTTCGCTGCCTGCGCTGCGCAAGGATTTCATGTATGACACCTATCAGGTGGCAGAAGCCCGCGCGCTGGGAGCGGATTGTATCCTGATCATCCTGGCCTCCGTCAGCGACGCGCAGGCGGCTGAGCTGGAACACTGTGCCTTCGACTGGGGCATGGATGTCCTGCTGGAGGTCCATGATGAGGCCGAACTGGAACGCGCCTGCCTGTTGAAATCCCCCCTGATGGGCATCAACAACCGCAACCTCAAGACCTTTGAAACCACGCTGGACACCACCCGTCGCCTGTCCAAACTGGTGCCTGCGGACCGGATGATCGTCTGCGAAAGCGGCCTCTTCACCCCTGCGGATCTGTCGGACATGGCCCGCTACGGCTCGCGGACCTTCCTGATCGGCGAAAGCCTGATGCGTCAGGATGATGTCGCCAAGGCCACCCATGACCTGCTTGCCAATCCGCTGATGCCGGGAGCGATGTAATGAGCCTGACCCATTTCGACACGAAAGGCGACGCCCATATGGTTGACGTGTCCGACAAGGCCGTCACATCGCGCGTGGCCGTGGCCGAGGGCCACATCACCATGGCTCAGGCCACGTTTGACCTGATTTCCGAAGGGCGCGCCAAGAAGGGTGATGTGCTGGGCGTGGCGCGGCTGGCTGGCATCATGGGCGCCAAGAAGACCCCGGATCTGATCCCGCTCTGCCACCCGCTGCCGGTCACCAAGGTTGCGGTCGAATTGACACTGGATCCCGAGCTGCCGGGCGTGCGGATCGAAGCGACAGTCAAGACCACCGGCCAGACCGGCGTGGAAATGGAGGCCCTGACCGCCGTGTCCACCGCGGCGCTGACCGTCTATGACATGACCAAGGCCGTCGACAAGGCCATGGAGATTGGCGGTATCCGCGTGATCCTGAAGGATGGCGGAAAATCAGGACGTTACGAGGCGTAAATGATCACAGTCGACGACGCGCGGTCCCTGCTTCTGGATCTTGTTGCCCCGCTGCCCACCGAACGGGTTGACCTTGTGGCCAGTGCCGGCCGCACCCTGTCCGAGGATCTGGCCGCGCGGCGGGATCAGCCGCCCTTTGCGGCCTCCGCCATGGACGGCTACGCAATGAAATCGGCCGAGGTTGAGCTGCACGCGATGTTCAAGGTCATCGGTGAAGCCGCCGCAGGCCATGCCTTTGACGGCGTGGTCGGGCCCGGACAGGCGGTGCGGATCTTTACCGGCGCCCCGGTGCCGGAGGGCGCGGATTTCGTGGTCATTCAGGAGGATATCTCCCGAACCGGCGATCTGATCACCATCCGGGATGAGCCCGGCAGCTCCTCCAATATCCGCGCCAAGGGCGGGGATTTCCGGGTGGGCACTACCGTGGACGCCCCCAAACGCCTGCGCGCCGAAGACGTGGCGCTGCTGGCGGCAATGAATTGTGACACGGTGCCGGTGGCCCGCCGCCCGGTTGTGGCGCTGATCTCCACCGGGGATGAGCTGGTGATGCCCGGCGACACCCCCTCGCCGGATCAGATCATCGCCTCGAACACCTTCGGCTTGAAGGCAATGCTGGAACAGGCCGGCGCCGAGGTGCGGATGCTGCCCATCGCCCGCGACACCGAAGCCAGCCTGACCACCGCCTTCTCTCTGGCAGACGGCGCTGATCTGGTGGTCACCATCGGTGGCGCCTCGGTCGGGGATCATGATCTGGTTGGCAAGGTGGCGCAGGATCTGGGCATGGATCGCGCCTTCTACAAGGTCGCCATGCGCCCGGGCAAACCGCTGATGGCAGGGCGTCTGAACGGCGCGGCCATGGTCGGCCTGCCCGGCAATCCGGTTTCGGCCATGGTCTGTGGGGAGATCTTCCTGAAGCCGATGATCCAAAAGATGCTGGGTTTCGTCGATCAGAAACCCGATGTGAGGCGCGCCGTGCTGACCGCGCCGCTGACCGCCAATGGCCCACGGGAGCATTACATGCGGGCCACGCTGTCGCCTGACGGGATCGCCGCCTTTGACAATCAGGACAGCGCCATGCTGACCCTGCTGGCCAAGGCGGACGCGCTGCTGATCCGCCCGCCTCATGACCCCGCGCGGGCGGTTGGCGAAGAGGTCGAATACCTCAAACTGTAAGGCGCATAGGTTCCGCTCTGTCTGCGCGATCTTCGGGCGTTCCGGATGCAGACCGAGCACATTATTGACACAAAACGAGAACAAGCGTAGAACAAAGGGGAGTCTACGTGGAGGTTCTCAAGATGTTGACCAAGAAGCAACTGGACCTGTTGGAGTTCATTCACACCCGTCTACAGGCAACGGGTGTCCCGCCGAGCTTTGATGAAATGAAAACGGCGCTGGATCTGCGGTCGAAATCCGGGATCCACCGGTTGATCACCGCTCTCGAAGAACGGGGATTCATCCGCAGGCTGCCGCACCGCGCCCGCGCGATTGAGGTTGTGAAACTGCCTGACAGCCTGGGTGGCGGTGGGTTCCACCCCACAGTTATCGAAGGCGACAAGCCCGAACCCGCAGCCCCTGCCAATTTTGAACCGGTCACCATTGATGCGCTGGAAATCCCGGTCATGGGCCGGATCGCCGCGGGTGTCCCGATCGAAGCGATCAGCCAGGTGTCCCATCAGGTGGCGGTTCCGGGGCAGATGCTGTCCGCCAACGGTGAACACTATGCCCTTGAAGTCAAAGGCGATTCGATGATCGAGGCCGGGATCAATGACGGCGACGTGGTGGTGATCCGCGAAACCAGCACCGCAGATGATGGCGACATCGTTGTTGCGCTGGTCGAAGATCACGAAGCGACACTGAAACGCTTTCACCGTCATGGGCAGTCCATCGCGCTGGAGGCCGCGAACCCGGCCTATGAAACCCGGATCTACCCGGCCGATCAGGTCCGGGTGCAGGGCCGCCTTGTCGGATTGATCCGCACGTATTGAGCAATGTTGCGCGTCCTCGGCGTGCTCATCGGGTCTTGCCGGACCAGATGCGCGCGCCGGAGGTATCTGATGCAGAACGGGTGTTTCCCCCGATAAGTGCCAAGCTTCCCGTCTGGGCCAGAACTGGCCCGTCATACACTTGGCACGCTCCTTTCGTTTGAATCGCGAAGGGGGCTATGACGATGTCACTTGGATCGCATGCGAACGGCTCAGTCCGATATTTCTTGCCTGTCACATGCACCACCCGACCGATGGCGCTGTTCATGACTTTCAACGTCGGCCCGGCCTGCTCCCACCTTGCCGCCGCGCGTTGCTGGTCAGAGAGGTCCCCATCGTTTTCCAGCCAGATCCGCGCGGCAAATCCCATGCCTTTCGGTTTCGAAAGCGCCCGTCCCCTGTCGGTCATCACCCCAACCAATCCGCCGGTGTCGGCGATCAGAACGGTCGGCCGGATCGTCTGTTGCCAGAGCGCCATCGCCAGCAGCATCGGAAGCACACCGAAGAGCCGCGCGCGCCCCTGCCACAGCATCACGATCAGCGCCCCAATCGCCAGAAGGGGCAGCACCGATGGCTGAGGCATCACCACCTGCCCCTGCGCCCCGTCCAGACCCGCCACCTGCCCGGCCACCCAGAGGATCCATTCCAACCCTATCTGCATGCCTGCAAACCCGATCCAGTCCAGTCCCAGCGGCCAGAGCACGGCCGCCAACACCGCCATGGGCATCACCAGAAACCCCATGACCGGAACGCAGGTCAGGTTCGCCAGCAACCCGTAGTGTGCCAATGTATTGAAATGGACGGCGCCAATCGGCGCGGTTGCAGCACCGGCAACGGCAGAGGAAATCAGGACCGCCAACGCCGGTCGGAGCCATCGTGGGCCAAGCGGGACGTCATGATCCCGGATCCAGCCGAACACCGCCACCAGTGCCGTCGTCGCCGCAAAGGACATCTGAAACCCCGGGCTGAGCAGGGTTTCGGGCCGCCGCAGCAACACGATGGTCGCGGCCACGGCGACCGCACGCAGGGACAACGCCCGCTTGTCCAGCATCACCGCCACCAGCGCCACGCCAACCATGACAAAAGCGCGTTCAGTCGCGACATTCCCCCCCGACATCAGGAAATAGACCAGCGCCACCACAAAGGCGGTCATGGCAGCGATGC
>JALEGX010000136.1 GCA_022763485.1 Paracoccaceae bacterium
CATCCCGAACCCGGAAGTTAAGCACTGTCACGCCAATGGTACTGCGGCTTAAGTCGTGGGAGAGTAGGTAACCGCCAAACCTAGTAAAATCCAAAAAAAGCTCTCAAAATACGATCATACAAAATACCAATCCAACAAAAAACAAGCGGTCTCACAGTTCCCAAGGAGCCGTTACGACGCGTCAGAAGTGCAGATCAGCGCCCCACGCCTGGAAAGCTTCAATACGTGGACCGGTTTGTGTACGCCTTTTTCGGCGTTGCCACGGACAAAGACGTTCTCGCCAACACCTGCGATCAAGGTGTTCTTGCGCCCTTTTGTTTGTGTGAAGAAATGTGCGCCCGGTGCTCCCGGGCGGTGCACGGCAAAAACCGCGCACAGTTGAGTTGTCTCGCCTCGGGAAGACCCGGACGTCAGGGGGTGAGCAGAGCTGACAGGCCTGCGGTCCGGTCTTAACCGCGATCGCGCCAGCGGTTGACGATGGGATAGCGCCGGTCCAGCCAGAAGGCGCGCGGGGTCAGCCTTGCGCCTGGTGCGGATTGGAACCGCTTGTATTCGCTGATGTAGAGCAGATGCTCCACCCGTTCTGCGGTCGCCTGTTCGAACCCGGCGGCCACGCAGTCGGCGATCGAGCCGTCCTGATCCACCAGAATATCCAAGATCGCATCCAGTTCAGGATAATCGGGCAGGCTGTCGCTGTCCTTCTGGTCCTCGCGCAGCTCTGCGCTGGGGGGCTTGTCGATCAGGCTGGGGCGGATGATCTCGCCTTCGGGGCCCATCATCCATTCACGGTGATTGTCGTTCCGCCAGCGGCAGGTTTCGAACACCCGCGTCTTGTAGAGATCCTTGATCGGGTTGTAGCCACCGTTCATGTCGCCATAGATGGTGGCATAGCCGACCGCGACCTCGGACTTGTTGCCGGTGGTCAGCAGCATTTCACCGAATTTGTTGCTGAGCGCCATCAGCAGCAGACCGCGCAGGCGCGACTGGATGTTCTCTTCGGTCAGACCGGGTTCCATGCCCTCAAAAAGCGGCGCCAGCGTGTTGGTGACCGCGGCGCGGCTTTCGCTGATCGGCACGTAGTCGTAACGCACGCCCAGGGCCTTGGCCACGGCTTCTGCGTCATCCAGCGACTCCTGGCTGGTGTACTCCGACGGCAGCATCACACAGCGAACGTTCTGCGATCCGATGGCATCTACCGCGATGGCGGCCACCAGAGCGGAATCGACGCCGCCAGAGAGGCCCAGCAGAACCTTGGAAAAACCGGACTTGCGCAGATAGTCGCGTAGGGATTCGACCATGACTCGGTAATCCTGGTCCCATTCATCGGGCTGAGGGGCCTTCTGGCCGTCTTCGATCCGCCAGCCGTCCTCGGTGCGGATCAGATCGACATGTTCGACAACACTGTCGAAAACCGGCAGCCGCACTGCAAGGGAGCCACCGGGGTTGAGCGCGAAGCTGCCACCGTCAAAGACCTGATCGTCCTGTCCGCCCACCATGTTCAGATAGATCAGCGGCAGCCCGGTTTCGACCACACGGGCCACCATGTGATTCAGGCGCACATCCATCTTGTTACGGTAATAAGGCGACCCATTGGGAATCAGCAGGAATTCCGCACCGGTTTCTTCCAGCGTTTCAGCCACGTCTTCGTGCCAGCTGTCTTCGCAGACGGGCGAGCCGATCCGTGTTCCGTTGACCACATAGGGTCCCCCAAGCGGGCCCGCGTCAAAGATACGGACCTCATCAAACACGGTTTCATTGGGCAGGTGGTGCTTCAGCGCGCGCGAAACCGTTCGGCCGTTTTTCAGCACATGATAGGCATTGTAGAGCTTGCCATCTTCGGTCCAGGGGCCGCCAATGGCCAGGGCGGGGCCATCGGCACAGGCGTCGGCAAGTTTGGCGATCTCTGCGATCGCGGCCTTGTGGAAGGCCGGTTTGCTGACCAGGTCTTGCGCGTTGTAGCCGGTGATGAACATTTCCGGCAGCGCCACCAGGTCGGCGCCAGCGTCGCGCCCCTGTTCCCAGGCTTCCAAAGCCAGTTTCGCATTGCCGGACAGGTCCCCGACAATAGGGTTCAACTGCGCCAGCGTCACACGAAATCGGTCTGCCATACTGCCCTCATATCACAAGTGCCTCATGTGCATTTAACAGATCTCCGGTCGAGTAAAAGAGGACAGAGGCAAAAGACATTGCGGCGGCGGTCCCGGTGACCTAATTTCAGGGCAGCGACCAAAAACAGGCAGCACTGGTCTCGATCCGGACAGGCAGGGGGAAACATGGAACGTTTTGGAGCGGGTTTGGCAGCAACCGCCGCAGTTTCGCTATTCATGAGCGGTGCAGCAATCGCGCAGGACAGCCAGGTTCTGACCAAACAGGATGAGATTGGCGGGGTCTACGAAGGAACGTTCCGGGGTGGCCTGCAACATGGCACCGGCACCTACCGCCTGCCCAACGGTTATGAATACACGGGGGATTGGGTGGATGGTGAAATTCTGGGCACCGGGGTCGCACGTTTTCCCAATGGGTCGGTTTATGAAGGCGAGTTCGTAAAGGGCAAGCCCGAGGGGGCTGGCCGGATCACCTTTTCGGATGGCGGGACCTATGAGGGCACCTGGAAGGATGGGGTGATCAACGGGCTGGGTGTGGCCATCTATGCCAACGGGGTCCGCTACGAAGGTGAGTTTCTGAACGCCAAACACCATGGTCGCGGCGTCATGCAGAGCCCGGGTGGCTACGTCTATGACGGCACATGGGTTGAGGGCGAAAAACAGGGCACCGGCAAGATCTCCTATCCGGATGGTGCAGTATACGAAGGGGACGTCGTTGCGGGAACCCGCCACGGGGTGGGAACTCTGACGTTGCCCGATGGTCTGGTCTATGTCGGCACTTGGGCCAATGGTCAGATCGAAGGCGAAGGCAAGTTGACCCAGGCCAATGGCGATGTCTACGAAGGCACGCTGGTGGCCGGTCGGCGCGAGGGCGCAGGGCGCGTGACCTATGCCAACGGAGATGTCTATGAGGGCGATTTCCGGGATGATCGCCGCGACGGACAGGGCGTGTTCACCGGCGCGGACGGCTATGTCTATGCCGGCTCCTGGGTCGCTGGTCAGATCGAAGGCGAAGGCCGCGTAACCTATCCCGACGGATCTGTCTATGTGGGGCAGTTCCGTGATGACCTGTCCGAAGGCAAGGGCAAGATCACCTATCCTGATGGCTCGACCTACGAAGGTGACTGGGTTGCGGGTGTCATCGAGGGCGAAGGCACCGCCGTCTATGCCAATGGCATTGTCTACAAGGGGCAGCTTCGGAATGCGCAATATCATGGCCGTGGGGTCATGACCTATGCGGATGGGTATCGCTATGACGGTGACTGGTCCGAAGGCCAGCGGCATGGCCAGGGCGTTGCAACCTATTCTGATGGATCCGTCTACACCGGGGCTTTCGTTGACGGGCAGCGTCAGGGCCTGGGCGAAATCGTGATGCCGAGCGGGTTCCGCTATTCCGGAGAATGGAATGGCGGTGAAATCAGCGGCAAGGGGGTCGCGACCTATGCCAATGGCGATGTCTATGAAGGTATGTTCCGGAACGGCAAGCGTCAGGGCGAAGGCACCATGCGCTATGCGTCAGGGCAGGAAGCCACCGGCAACTGGGAAAACGGCGCATTGAGCGAGAACGACGGCTGAGCCGAAGACGGCGCGCGTCGGCGCCCCGTCACCATTCAACCCGTTTTCCGGCCCAGTCAAAAAACTGTCCGGTGTCAGGTGGGGTCAGCCCATCAATCACCTGCAACAGGTTTGTTGCGGCCTGGGCCGGGGGGACGGCCGGGTGCCGGGACAGGTATTTCCGCGTCAAACCGGTTTCGACCGTGCCTGGGTGCAGGCTGACACAGATGGACTTTGGATGGGTGCGCGACAGCTCGATCGAGGCCGTGCGGATCACCTGGTTGAGCGCAGCCTTTGCCGCCCGGTAGCTGACCCAGCCCCCCAGCCGATTGTCCGAAATCGAACCGACCCGCGCCGACAGGGCCGCAATGACCGACCGGTCCGCGCGGGGCAGCAGGCGCGAAGCGTGGCGCAGGATCAATGCAGGGCCAATGGTGTTCACTGCGAACTGATCCTGCATGGATTTCGCACGCACGGCCCGCAGCGACTTCTCAGGTGGCGCGCCGTCAACCTCCAGACCTCCGGTCGCGATCAGGATCAGCTCATAGGGGCCTGTTTCCTGCCTCAACAGCTCGTCCACCCGGGCCTCATCCGTGATGTCAAACCCGTCCTCTGATCGGGACAGGGGGCGGACCGAATAGCCCCGTTCCTCCAGACCCGCGGCCAGCGCCGATCCGACGCCACCCGACGCTCCGATTACCAATGCTCTCTTGCTCATGAAGGGCAGGTAGCCTGACATTCGGGGCATTCAACCCTTTCTCAACACGCGGATTTTTCTGTGCGTTCACCGCGTTGGAGAGCGGGCAAAAATCTGCTTTCCATTCCCGCAGGCGCATGTATAAATTGCCGCCATGATCAACCGCGCACATATCATTGCCCCGACCGCTGCCATTCGCAGTGCGTCCCTGCGCGGCCTACTGATCCTAACTCGCCTCTGAGCGTGCCCTTCGGCGCGCCCGCTCAGAGGAGACGCATTGCGCGCCAAGAGGCCTTAGGACAGATACGAAAGACACCGACATGACCAATATTACTGACAAAGATCGCGTATTGATCTTCGACACCACGCTCCGTGACGGCGAACAGAGCCCCGGCGCAACCATGACCCATGAAGAAAAGCTCGAAATTGCCGAGCTCCTGGACGACATGGGGGTGGACATCATCGAGGCAGGGTTCCCCATCGCCTCCGAGGGCGATTTCCGCGCCGTGAGCGAGATCGCAAAACGCTCGAAGAACGCCGTGATCTGCGGTCTGAGCCGCGCGAACTACAAGGATATCGACCGCTGTGCCGAAGCGATCCGCCATGCGGCGCAGCCGCGGATCCACACCTTCATCGGCACCTCGCCGCTGCACCGTGCGATTCCCGATCTGACCCAGGATGAAATGGCGGACCGGATCCACGAAACCGTGACCCATGCGCGCAACCTCTGTGACAACGTCCAGTGGTCGCCGATGGATGCAACCCGGACCGAATGGGATTACCTGTGCCGCGTGGTTGAAATCGCCATCAAGGCAGGCGCAACCACCATCAACATCCCCGATACCGTGGGCTACACCGCCCCGGTGGAGAGCGCGGATTTGATCCGTCGTCTGATCGAGACGGTTCCGGGCGCCGATGAGGTGATCTTTGCCACCCACTGCCACAACGACCTTGGCATGGCGACCGCGAACTCGCTGGCGGCCGTCGCGGGCGGCGCGCGTCAGATCGAATGCACCATCAACGGTCTTGGGGAACGTGCGGGCAACACCGCGTTGGAAGAGGTGGTGATGGCGCTGAAAACGCGCAATGATATCATGCCCTGGACCACCGGTATCGACACCACCAAGATCATGCATATCTCGCGTCGGGTGGCGACGGTTTCGGGCTTCCCGGTACAGTTCAACAAGGCGATCGTGGGCAAGAATGCCTTTGCGCATGAAAGCGGCATCCACCAGGATGGGATGCTGAAGAACCGCGACAACTTTGAAATCATGCGGCCCGAGGACGTGGGCCTGTCTGGGACCTCGCTTCCGCTTGGCAAACACTCTGGCCGTGCCGCGCTGCGCGACAAGCTTGAGCATCTTGGCTATGAAGTGGGTGACAATCAGCTCAAGGACATTTTTGTCCGGTTCAAGGAACTGGCCGATCGCAAGAAAGAGGTGTTCGACGACGACCTGATCGCCCTGATGCATTCGGGCGAAAACGCCGAAGCGGACCGGTTGCAGATCGTGTCGATGAAAGTCGTATGCGGCACCGGCGGCCCGGCCGAAGCCACGGTCGAGATGGAGATCGAAGGCAAGGATCTGACCGACACCGCCCAAGGGGACGGACCGGTCGACGCCACCTTCAAGGCGATCCGCAAGCTTTATCCCAACAAGGCGCGTCTGCAGCTTTACCAGGTGCAGGCCGTGACCGAAGGCACTGACGCTCAGGCAACCGTGTCCGTGCGTCTGGAAGAGGACGGCATGATTGCAACCGGGCAATCGGCAAACACCGATACGGTTGTTGCGTCGGCAAAAGCCTATGTGAACGCGCTGAACCGCCTTCTGGTGCGCCGCGAGAAAGCGGGTCCGGGCGCGGACGCCCGGGAGATCTCTTATAAAGATGTGACCTGAACTCGGGTCGTCTGACAAAGAAGAAGGGGCACCGATTTGGTGCCCCTTTTTTGTGGTCTTTGCTGGCCCCGCCGCGCGGGTGGGGGCGTCAGCCGCGTGCGCGAACGGTTTGCATCAGCGCCAGCAGCGCGCTCATGTCGGGTCCGCGCTCCATGCCGGTGACGGCTTTACGAAGCGGCATGAACAGGCCTTTGCCCTTGCGGCCGGTCGCGTCCTTGACGGCCTTGGTCCAGGTGCCCCAGGTTTCGCCGTCGAAGGGGCCTTCGGGCAGCAGGGTCATGGCTTGTGCAATGAAGTCGGCGTCTTCGTCAGCGATCAGCGGGTCTGCGCCATCGCGGCACAGCGTCCACCAGGTTTCAAGATCGGCCAGCGTGGTGATGTTCTCACGTGCCATGTCCCAGAAGGCCTGCGCCTTGTCGGCGGGAACGCCAAGCGCGTCGATATGCGGGCGCACGGCCTCCAGCGGCTGATCGTGCAGGTAGCGCGCGGTCAGCGGGTACAGATCCTCGACATCGAACTTCGTCGGCGCGGTGCCGAACTGGGACACTTCGAAGCCTTCGATCAGCTCGGCCATTTCGGTGCGCAGTTCAACAGGCTGCGAGGATCCCAGGCGTGCCATCAGCGACAGCAGCGCGAAGGGCTGCACGCCGTTTTCACGCAGGTCACGCAGCGCCAGCGTGCCCAGCCGCTTGGACAGGGCTTCGCCCTGCGGGCCGGTCAGCAGTGAATGGTGCGCGAATTCCGGCGGGGTGCCACCAAGCGCCTTGATGATCTGGATCTGGGTCGCGGTGTTGGTGACGTGATCCGACCCGCGGACAACATGGGTCACGCCCATTTCGGTGTCATCGACAACCGACGCCAGCGTGTACAGGAACTGACCGTCGCCCCGGATCAGAACCGGGTCCGACACCGATGCCGCATCAATGGAGATGTTGCCCAGAATGCCGTCGGTCCATTCGATCCGTTCATGGTCCAACTTGAAGCGCCAGACTCCATCACCACGCTCGGCGCGCAGCTTGGCCTTTTCGTCGTCAGACAACGCCAGCGCCGCCCGGTCATAGACCGGAGGCTTGCCCATGTTGAGCTGCTTCTTGCGCTTCAGGTCCAGCTCTGTCGGCGTTTCAAACGCTTCATAGAAGCGGCCGTTCTGACGCAGCTCATCCGCTGCGGCATGATAGCGGTCCAGCCGCTCGGACTGGCGTTCGACCCGATCCCATTGCAGGCCCAGCCACTCCAGGTCCTGCTTGATCGCGTCGACGTATTCCTCTTTCGACCGCTCCGGGTCGGTGTCGTCGATGCGCAGGATGAAGGTGCCGCCGGATTTGCGGGCAATCAGATAGTTCATCAGCGCAGTGCGCAGGTTGCCCACGTGGATGTAACCGGTGGGCGACGGGGCAAAACGGGTGGTGGTCATCGCATGTCTCCTGTTGCCGCGTGGCTTGTCACATGCTGCGGTGATTGTCCAGTTGCGCGGCACAAGACCGCCACGTGATGGGCTTGGATGGGATCAGACGTGGTCAATCACGCGGGCTTCAATCCGGGCCAGATGCCTGTCCACCAGCGCGGTCTCATCCGGCTTCAGCTGCTGATGGCGGGGATAACGCGGTTCTGCCCGATCGTTGAGGATCGGGGCGTCCCAGCCATCGGTGGTGTCAAAGAAGTGCTGGACGCCTTCCTGCCCGAAGGCCCGGACGTATCCCTGCACCACGACGTCCAGATAGCTCAGCAGAACCGGATACTGCTCGGTGCTGTCCCGCTGTCGCGATTCTGGCACCGCATAGACCGAGATTTCGGGGGCCTGTTCCAGGGCATGGCTGATGTGATCGGTGGCCGGAATACGGTCATAGGCCCATTCCCGCTGATCCAGGGCCTCCCAATCCGCATGGGGCACACGGGCGATCATGCCATCAATCGCGTGGCCGGGGGCAGGGATGGCCGTCAGAAAGGCTACGGGTCGCAGGTCCGTATGGCGCCAGGCCCGGCGCCACCCCGTCAGGCGCGCAGGCTGGGGATCTCTGAAGTCATGGGTCGCCGGATTCACCAGGCTTCCATAGCCAAAGAAGTAGGGATGATCCAAAGCGTATCTCCTGCGGTAGAAACAATTGATGTATGTCAAACAGGTATTTCATTGGATATGCAATATTACCGTACGAAGCGGACTGCGGGAGACGGAATCATGCGCATTACGAAGCGGACCAATATTGCCATCCGGCTGTTGATGTATTGTGCGGCACATCAGGATCGTTTGGTGACCAAGGCCGAGATCGCAGATTGCTGCAACATCTCCGAGAACCATCTGGCACAGGTCATCAACCAGCTTAGCCAGCTGGAATTTCTGCATACGCAGCGGGGGCGCAATGGCGGGATGAGCCTGGCGCGGCCTGCCGACCAGATCCAGATCGGCGCGGTCTTCCGCCATATCGAAGGCGGGCTGCCCATTGCCGAGTGCTTTGCCGATGCGGACAACACCTGTCCGCTGACCGATGCCTGCCGGCTGAAGCTGGCGCTGGCAGATGCGGCGCAGGCCTTTTATGCCTCGTTGGATGAGATCACGCTGGAAGCGCTGGTTTGTGACAATCTGGACCTGATGAAGATCCTGCAACCGGTGGAATGCACGCGCTGACCTCAGTCACGCGCGCGCAGGATCCGGGCCGGGCGGGCTGACAGCGGCCCCCAGGCAAAGATCAGCCCTGCCAGCAGGGTGCTGAGCACACCGCCCGTGATGATGGCGATGGCGTTGCTCCAGATCACCTGAAAATCCGTTTCGAACACGAAGGTGCTGACCGCCCATGCGCCGGTCACACCTGCGGCCAGCGCCACCAACCCGGCGCAAGCACCCAGCATGGCGGACCGCAGCGCGAAACTGCTCAGAATGCGGGTTCGCGAGGCCCCAATCGTTTTCAGCAACGCCGCCTCATAGCGCCGCGCAGGTTCCCCTGCTGCTGCGGTGCCCAGAAGAACCAGAAACCCCGTCAGCAAGGTTGCCGCCGCGCCATAGCCGGTGGCAGAGGCAAGCGAGCGCAGGATGTCCGACACGCGGTCAATGGCGTCACGCATGCGGATGGCGGTGATGTTCGGGAAGCTGCCCGCCAGATCCCTGAGCAGGCGCGCCTCGGCCTCTGGCTCTGCGTAGACAGTGGCGATGAAGCTGTGGGGCGCTCTGGAGAGGGCGCTTTCATTCATCAGCAGGATGAAGCCCATACCCGCGTTGGAAAAATCGACCTCGCGGAAGCTGGCGATCGCGGCGGTGAAGTCCCGGCCAAGGATGTTGACGGTCAGGGTGTCGCCCAGCTGCAGGCCAAGTTCCTCACCCTCTTCAGCGGCAAAGCTGATCAATGGCGGGCCGTCATAATCGTCGGGCCACCATTCCCCTGCGGTGATCTTGGTGCCCTCTGGAATGCCACCTGCATAGGACACACCGCGATCACCCTGGATCACCCAGTGGTCGCCGGCGACTTCCATTGCGGGTTTGCCGTTGATTTCGGTAATCACGCCACGCAGCATTGGCGCGCTTTCCAGGCGCGAAACCTGGGGATCTTCGGACAGGCGTTGGCGGATTTCAGGCATCTGGGATTTCTGGATGTCGACAAAGAAATAGGAAGGCGCCACATCCGGTAGGTTTGACGAGATCGCCAGCCGCATGTTGCCGTCGATCTGGCCGATGGCGGCCAGAACCGACAGGCCAAGGCCCAGCGACAGGATCACCGGGGTGCTGTTTTCATGCGAGGTCCCAATGGCCGAAACCGCCCATCTCAGGGTGCTGCGCCCACGGGTCAGAGGCGTGGCCTTGCGGGCGAGATACCGAATGACAGACGCCGCAAGAGCCAGAACCACCAAAGCAGACGCCAGCCCAATCGCGGTCCAGATTGTCAGTTGCGCAGAACCGCTGAACCAGGTCGCCAAGCCGACCAACAGCGCCAGCGCGGCGACTGTCAGCACGATGAACCGAGCGGCAGGCAATGTGCTGTCGGAGCCGATGAAATCGCGAAACAGGGCGGCGGCCTTGATCCGTTCTGTCCGGGCCAGTGGCCACAGCGTGAAGATGAAGGCGGTGAGGGCGCCATAAATCGCGGCCTCGAACATGGCGCTGGGATAGATCGAAAAGACGGCCGGAAACGGAAGCTGTGCGGCAATCAGCGGCCCCAGCAGAACGGGGCCAAGCCCGCCAAGGATCAGACCAAAGACGATCCCAAGCGCGGCCAGCGCGCCGATCAACAGCATGTAGACCGAAAAGATGGTACGCCGCTCTGCGCCCAGCGTCCGCAGAATGGCAATGGTTTCCACTTTTGTCGCCAAATAGGCCCGGACGGCGGCGGAAACACCAACACCACCCACGGCCAGACCCGAGAGGCCAACGAGCACCAGAAACGCGCCCAGCCGCTCAACAAAGGTGGCGATACCGGGCGCGCCGTTGCGGGCATCCGTCCAGCGCATGCCCGAGTTCTGGAAGGCCGCCTGCGCGTCTTCGGAGAGCGCTTGCAGGTCGGTGTCCGCCGCAAGCTCCATCCGGTAGCGGGTGGAATAAAGCGTTCCAGGGGCCAGCAGGCCGGAGTCTTTCAACCCTTCCAGCGAGACAATCGTCCGTGGCCCCAGCGCAAAGCCACTGGCCGCGGCGTCCGGCTCATTGTCCAGAAGCGCCGTCAGGACAAACTCCTGCGTGCCAAGGGAAAACAGGCTGCCCGCCCGCAGGCCCAGTCGGTCGGCGATTTCGCGGTGCATGATCGCGCCGGGACGGCCTTCGTACCCTGCAAGGGCCTCGGCAATCGGCAGCGCCGGTGTCGTGCGGATCTGGCCCACCAGCGGGTAGGCGTCATCCACGGCTTTGACCTGCGTCAGACCGCGCTCGTCGCCCACGACGGCCATCGAGCGGAATTCAGCGACCTTGGAGACCGAAATCGCGTGCTCCTGCATCCATCGAAGCTCAGTGTCATTGGCGAAGCGATAGGTGAATTCCATCTCCGCCTGACCGCCCAGCATCGTGGCGCCTTCGCGTTTCAGACCAGCCTCGATCGAGGCGCGGACCGAACCGATTGCCGCAATGACGGCAACGCCCAGCGTGAGACAGGCCAGAAAGATCCGA
Organism: Paracoccaceae bacterium; assembly: GCA_022763485.1. Lineage (GTDB taxonomy): Bacteria > Pseudomonadota > Alphaproteobacteria > Rhodobacterales > Rhodobacteraceae > Aliisedimentitalea. The sequence goes on from JALEGX010000136.1 coordinate 11,332, forward strand.
AACCCGCGCAGGCCGCCCCGCAGTTCGCGCCAGGCCAATCTGAACGCCAGGTTCATTCCGCCGCATCCTGTTGTGCCTGCGTTTCGTCGATCTGGCCATCCTGCAGCCGGATGACCCGGTCACAGCGCGCTGCCAGTTCGGGCGCGTGGGTCACCAGGACCAGCGTAGCCCCGTGCCTGTCCCGCAGGCCGAACAGCAGATCCATGATCTGCACACCGGTCGCACCATCCAGATTGCCTGTCGGCTCATCCGCCAGCAGAAGCTTGGGACGCGGGGCCACGGCACGGGCCAGCGCCACGCGCTGCTGTTCGCCGCCTGACATCTGGGCCGGGAAGTGATCGGCGCGATGTGCGAGGCCAACCGCCTCCAGCTCGGCCCGGGCCAGGGCAAAGGCATTGGGTGTGCCGGCCAGCTCCAGCGGGGTTGCGACGTTTTCCAGCGCGGTCATGGTGGGGATCAGGTGAAAGCTCTGGAATACCACGCCCATATGCTGCCGCCGAAAGCGCGCCAGCGCGTCTTCGTTCATCGCCACCAGGTCTTCGCCCAGGGCATGAATGCTGCCGCCCGTGGCCCGCTCCAATCCGCCCATCAGCATCAGCAGGGAGGATTTGCCCGATCCAGATGGCCCGATCAGCCCGACGGTTTCGCCCTGTGTCACATCAAAGGTGATGTTCCGCAGAATGTCGATCTGACCGCTATTGCTATTCAGGGACAAAGACGCATTTTGAAGAGAGAGGATGGGGGAGTGTGTTCCGTCCGACATCAGGCCTGCCTTTTTCGCTTACTTGGCATATGGAGCATTTCACAGCATGCGCAAGATTCTGGTTCCGCTGATCGGAGTTTTTTCTTTGCTGGCCGTTGCGGCACAGGCGGGATCCATCCGCATTTCAGCCTTCGGAGACAGCCTGGTACAGGGCTACGGGCTGGTGCAGGGGCAGGGGTTTGTGCCGCAGCTGCAGCGCTGGCTGGTGGATCAGGGCCGGGATGTGGTTGTGGTCAATTCCGGGGTGTCTGGTGATACGACGGCTGGAGGGGCCGAGCGTGTGGATTGGGCGCTGGAGGATCAGGTCACAGGCATGATCGTCGTGCTGGGGGGCAATGACCTGTTGCGGGGTCTGGATCCGGCGGAAGCGCGGGCCAACCTGGAGCGTATTGTCACCACGGCGCAAGCCCACGGGGTGGCGGTGATGCTGATCGGAATGCAGGCGCCGGGGAACTATGGCCCTGAGTACAAAACAGAATTTGATGCGATCTATCCCGATCTGGCACAGGCGCATGGCCTGCACCTGTTTGACAGTTTCTTTGCCGGTTTTGCCGATGTCGAAGGCGATCTGGCGGCTTTGGGCAAGCTGATGCAGCCCGATGGCATCCACCCCAATGCCGCAGGCGTCGCCAGGATTGTTGAGGCGATGGGGCCCAGCGTGCTGCGCTTCGTGGATTCGCTCTGATCATGCTCAGAGCGGGGCGGCCTCCAGTTCCCTGAGGTCTTCAAGGCTGTAGCTCTGCGCGATTTCGCCGTCATCCCCGGCCACAAAGTTCGGATCGCTGGGCAGGCAGCCCAGGCCGCAGAGCTGAACGGCAATCTTTGCCTTCCCGTCGATGAACCACAGGCGACCACCCGGCGTGCCGATATAGCCATTCACCCCTTCGCGCGCGTCGCTCACCATGTCACGTACGGTGGGGAATTCTGCCGGAACGCTGGGGGAATAGGCCCCGTGCGTGTGCAGCGACGCGGTGGCGGCAAAGCTGTCATCCGGGATAACGGGCGTGCATCCATCCGTATGGCCACGACGGATCGGGGTGAACTGGATGCGGTCGCGGGCATCCCGTCCCAGATAGCCGCAGTATTCATATCCCGTCGCAAAGGACAGTTGTTGCAATGGGCCAAACCTCTGTTTGACGGCTGCAATCTCATCCTCTGGCGGGCGGGTGTAGCCCGGCACCATGCCGCTGGCGGCAACAAGTACCGCGATCGCCGCCCCCGTCTGCCACATCGGTGTGCCCCGTCAGAGAACCGTGACCGGCGTTCCGATCGGCACGCGCTGGTAAAGGTCGATGACATGATCATTCACCATGCGGAAACACCCGTTCGACGCAGCGGTGCCGATGGTTTCGGGCTGCGTGGTGCCGTGAATCCGGATGTAGGTGTCACGACCGTTCTGGAACAGATACAGCGCCCGCGCGCCCAGCGGGTTGCTTGGTCCGCCCGGCTGGATGTAGCGGTTGCCGACAAATTTCGCATAGGTGCGGGGGCTGCGTTCGATCATCTCATCCGTTGGACGCCAGCTGGGCCATTCGCGTTTTGCGCCGATAACGGCTGCGCCAGTGAACTCCAGCCCGGCGCGACCGACCCCCACGCCATAGCGCATCGCCTTGCGGGGTTCGGTGACATAATACAGGTAGTACGAGCTGGGCAGAACCAACAGCTGCCCCGGCTCAAACTGCTTTCGGATGCGGACCTCCTGTGGCGTGGGGTCATATTCCGTTTCGCTGGCCTCCACCCACTTGGGAAGGGCCAGCGCCGTGGCTGTGGTGGCAGTGCTGATCAGGAAACTTCTTCGCGAAAACATCGTCATCTCGGTAAACTGCTATGATGACCAGTATGTTCCGATGACAGGCTGGCCACGTCAATGTGTTTGATGCTTTGCCCAGGTCAAAGACGCGAGAGCGGCAAAGGCCATCGTGCAGGCGCCGATCCAGCCAAAGTACCACATCTGGCCGGCAAACATGTCTTCGGCATAGGAGGCGGCGAAGCGTGCCTTACCGGTGTGGGCCACCGCAAAGGCCACAAACGCAAGTACCGCAAAGCTGGTGATCCGCCAGGGACGCGGCAGGCGCAATTTCCAGGCGGTTGCCGCCATGGCAAAGCCCACGGGCAGGCCGATCCAGATCACCTTGTCGGCCCACCAGGGGTGAGCACCAAGTTTCTGTGTCAGGTGTGTCGCATAGGCCAGGGAGGCCGCGACGAGCAACAAGAGCAGGGGGCGAAGAATATTGGCGAGTTGTGTCATGGCTGAAACATGGTTGTTTCTTCCAGTCTATGCGAGAGGGGGTTACGGCTTCGTGAATTTGATGACAGGGGATTGCAAATCTCCCCCGGATTCACATATCGAACGCTGAATGTTATCGGCGCATGGAGAGATCGTGATGGCAGACAAGACGCTGACCTGTCTGAGCTGTGCTCAGCTGAACCGGGTGCCCGAAGAAAAGATGGCATCCAATGCAAAATGCGGCAAATGCGGTACACCGCTGCTGCCGAAAGCGGCTGTGGATGTCGATCCTGCAATCCTTGAAAAAGCGGCAAAGAACGATGACCTGCCTCTGGTCGTCGACTTCTGGGCGCCGTGGTGTGGCCCATGTAAGATGATGGGACCGGAGTTCGCCAAAGCGGCAGGCAGCTTGGCCGGAAAGGCCAGATTGGTCAAGCTGGACACCCAGAAACACCAGTCCACCGGTGGACGCTACCGGATCCGCGGTATTCCGACCGTTGTGGCGTTTGAACGTGGGAAAGAGAAAAAACGTCAGTCCGGCGCGATGCGCGCTGGGCAGATCGTGTCCTGGGTCAGAGGGTAGGAAGGGCGGAACCGCCCTTCCGGAACTCGGCGGCTTAGGCCAGCGCGATGTTGTCGGCGCTTTCGCGACCGTCGCGGCCTGCGCGCAGTTCGTAGGTCACTTTCTGGTTGTCGGCCAGACCGGTCAGGCCTGCGCGCTCAACGGCAGAGATGTGAACAAAAACGTCTTTGCCGCCTTCTTCAGGAGCGATAAAGCCGAAACCTTTGGTGGTGTTGAACCATTTTACTGTGCCTGCGGGCATTGTCTTACTTTCTTCAAAAGTGCTGCCCACGGAACTGCGGCAGCCTGGCGTCGTAGTCTGGATCGATGGACTGAACGCCGGCATTCGGAGACAGTAGGTCGAAAAAGAGAAACGGTAGCGTCTCTGATATGGCACTGTGGTTGCGTTCTTACAAGGCCAACCCCTGCTGAGAGAGTTGGCAGACCGATTAGGTGCAACCTTGTGGCGCGAAGACTACAATCGGTCAGAAATTGAGCGAAGGCACCGGTTTTTCAGCAGTCCGAGCCGGTTCTAAGGTGTGGCAGAGCAAAATCCGGCGCAATGAAAAGCCCCCGTGTCCGGCAAGGATCACAGGGGCGTTCCGAGTGGTGGTTCAGCCGCGGCTCAGAATTGAGCCGCGATTTCCTTGTAGGCTTCCAGGTAGCCTTCGGGCAGTTCATGCGCGATGCCTTGGTGGCAATCGATACAGGTCTTGCCTTCGTCCAACGCTTTCTGGTGGTTCTGCGCGGCGCGGTTTTCCTGTTGCGTGAAGTCCATGTATTCAAAGTTGTGGCAGTTGCGGCATTCCTTTGAATCGGTGCGCTTCATGCGTTTCCATTCGCGGGAGGCCATCACCAGGCGGTGATCTTCGAACTTTTCGGGGGTCGAAACCGATTTGGTCACGAACTTGCCGTAGAGCTCTTTCGAAGCCTGGATCTTGCGGATCATCTTGGGGCCCCAGTCCTTGGGCACGTGGCAGTCCGGGCAGGTTGCGCGCACACCGGACGAGTTGTTCTGGTGTACGGTGCCCTGATATTCCGCGTAGACGTTGTTTTCCATCTCGTGGCACGAGATGCAGAACTTTTCGGTGTTGGTTGCTTCGAGCGCCCAGTGGAAGCCGCCCCAGAAGCCGACGCCCGATACGAAGCCGACGATCAACAGCATGCCCAGGGACACGGCTCCGGTCGGGGTCCAGAACCAGTTCCAGAGGCGGCGGAAGAAACCCGGGCGTGGGACCTGTGAATTCGAGTTTGTCATGGTCTTGTTCCTCAGTCAGGTTCGGTCCGCGATCAGTTGCTGCTCGAAGACTTGAAATCGTTCTCGACCAGCGCCGGTGCGTCGGCCTGCGGTACGTGGCACTGGTTGCAGAACCAGCGGGTGCCCGCCACGCGGTCCAGCTGATTGCCGTTGCGGTCCATGTAGTGGGTCATCGACAGGGTGGGGGCATTGCGCTCGCCTGCGTTGGTCCAGTCATGGCAGCTCAGGCAGCGGTTGGCCTTCAGGTCGATCTGATACTGCTCGATCGTGTGCGGGATCAGCGGCGGTTGCTGGCGATAGCTGCGGGTAAAGCGCTGCTTGTCCTGGTGAAAGACATCTTCGACCCCGACGTGCTCGTCGATCTGCGCGCCGCGAAGCGATTGAACAGGCGCGCTTTGTGCAAAGGCGATCCCCGCGGCAAACAGGGCCGAGGCTGTGAGGGCGCTGATGAGGGCGTTCTTTTTCATGACATGTACTCCGATGCTTGCTCAGGCGGCGCGGCTGGCCCCGGATGCAGGTTGAGTTCTGGTTCGCGCGTCACGCGCCGGTGCGGGCGTGTCGTCGAAACGGTTGGTGAATTTGAAGACGTCCATCGCGCAGACGTCGATGCAGCGACCGCAGTTCGTGCAGTCGGGTGACAGGATCAATGGCGTGTCACCTTCCTTGCCGCGCAGGGCCGGGGTGATGACATGCATTTCGGGGCAGACGGCAAAGCAGTCCATGCAATCGTCGCAGGCGGCGCGTTCCACGGCCGAAACCCGCAACACGGATTTGGAGCCCAGCAGCCCATAGAAGGTGCCGACCGGGCAGAGATGGCCGCACCATCCCCGACGGGATACGAAGACGTCGAACAGGAAAACCGCGATCACGAAGGCCCAGGCAAAGCCGAAGCCAAAGATCAGGCCGCGATGCAACATGCTGATGGGGTTGACGAATTCCCAGGCGATTGTGCCGCTGATCGCAGAGACGGCCAGCACCATGCCTAGCACCCAATAGCGGGTGTTGTGTTTGGGTTGCCATCCCTTCTGCATGCCCAGCCGATCATGCAGCCAATGTGCCCCATCCGTGACGGGGTTTATCGGGCAGACCCAGGAGCAATAGACCCGGCCGCCGATCAGCGCATAGGCAACGCCGACGATCAGCGCCCCGATCAGGGCCGTCAGTTCCGGCCAGTGGCCTGCCACCATCCCCTGCAGGGCGATGAACGGATCTGTCAGCGGCAGGATGTCAAAGGTCATGGAGCCCGACAGGTTCCCCTTGACCCACCATATGCCGAACCATGGCCCCAGCAGGAACAGGGACAGGAACAAGACCTGACTGACGCGACGCAGCAGAAGAAAGCGGTGAGCGCGGAGCCAGCCGAACTTTTCGATGGCCTCCTGGCCGACGGGAAGATGGGTCTTTGCCGTCATCAGTTGGACCCTCCCGTTCCGGGAAGCGAGAAGGAAGGCGTGAAGCCCCCGTCCATGCTCTGGTTGGGCAGAGCATCCGGGGCAAAGCCGCCGGGCGTCACCAGGTTGTCGGTGCCCGGTCCGGGCAGGCGGTCCGGCAGGTCGATCAGGTCATCGACCAGGGGATTGTTCTCTTCCCAGCCCAGCTTGTAGTGCTCTGCGGCGTCGGCCATGGCGATGCGGCGTGGCAGGACCTTGATCGCCGCCTCACCCGGCAGGACACAGGATTTTTCGCATTTGCCACATCCGGTGCATTTGTCGGAGTGCACGATGGGCATGAAGATGGCGTGGTGACCCGAACGCTCGTTGTGGCGGCGCTCCAGGGTGATGGCTTCGTCGATGACGGGGCAGACGCGATAGCAGACGTCACAGCGCAGACCCAGTGCATTGAGGCATTTCTCTTCGTCGATCAGGACGGCAAGGCCCATGTCGGCGTCATCAATATTGGTCAGCGTCTTGTCCAATGCCCCTGTCGGGCAGGCGGCGACGCAGGGGATGTCTTCGCACATTTCGCACGGGATATCCCGGGCGGTGAAATAGGGGGTGCCGGTGGCGGCACCGTCATAGCCCAGCTCAGCCAGCTTCAGCGTGTCATAGGGGCAGTCCCGCACGCAGAGGCCGCAGCGGATGCAGGCGGCAAGGAAATTGTCCTCGTCCAGAGCACCGGGCGGGCGGATGGCCTGCGCCGGAAGCGCGCGGGCATCGCTGATGAATTGGGATAGGGCCATGCCCGCCACCGCACAGCCAGCCGCACCGCGCGCGGCATCCTGCAGGAAGCGGCGTCGATCTGGCGACATGGGTTTGCGGTTCTGGGCGGACATGGTTGGTTCCTCAGGTCAGATCAAGTCAGGCGCGTTCGATCTTGCAGGCGCATTTCTTGAAGTCGGTCTCTTTCGAGATCGGGCAGGTGGCATCCAGCGTCAGCTTGTTGGTCAGCTGGCCTTCGTCGAACCACGGCATGAACACGACGCCTTTGGGCATCTTGTTGCGGCCACGGGTTTCGACGCGGGACAGAACCGTGCCACGACGGGTCGAGATCTCGATCTCCTGACCGCGGCGCAATCCGCGTTCCTTGGCGTCTTCGGGATGCATGAAGACCTGAGCCGTCGGGTAAGAGCGGTGCAGCTCGGGCACGCGGCGCGTCATCGAGCCAGAGTGCCAATGTTCCAGCACACGGCCAGTGACCAGCCACAGATCATACTCGTTGTCGGGCTCTTCCGCTGCCGGTTCGTAAGGCGCGAAGATGATGTTCGCCTTGCCGTCCGGCTTGCCATAGAACTGAACGCCTGCGCCCTTTTCCACATAGGGGTCATAACCTTCGCGGAAGCGATAGAGCGTTTCCTTACCGTCAACGACCGGCCAGCGCAGGCCGCGGGCCTGATGGTAGACGTCGAAGTCCGCAAGGTCGTGCGCCTTGCCGCGACCGAAGTCGGCATATTCTTCAAACAGGCCCTTCTGGACGTAGAAACCAAAGTGCTTGGATTCGTCGTTGTTGAAGCCTTCAGCCGTTTCCGACAGCGGATACTTGTTAACCTTGCCGTTTTCGAACAGGACCTCATAAACGGTCTTGCCGCGGTATTCGGGCTTCTGCGCGATCAGCTCTTCGGGCCATACGTCTTCGATCTGGAAGCGCTTGGAGAACTCCATCACCTGCCAGACGTCCGATTTGGCTTCACCGGGTGCATCCACCTGCTGGCGCCAGAACTGGGTGCGGCGTTCCGCGTTACCATAGGCCCCTTCCTTTTCGACCCACATGGCGGTGGGCAGGATCAGGTCGGCGGCCAGCGCCGTCACGGTCGGATACGGGTCGGACACGGTGATGAAGTTGTCCGGATTGCGATACCCCGGATAGCCTTCCTCATTCATGTTCGGCGCGGCCTGCATGTTGTTGTTGCACTGCACCCAGTGGCAGTTCAGTACGCCGTCCTTCAACATGCGGTGCTGCAACACGGCGTGGTAGCCCGGCTTGCCCGGAATGGTGCCTTTGGGCAGGCCCCACTTGGCTTCCGCGATGTCACGGTGGGCTTCTTTCATCACCACCATGTCGGCGGGCAGACGGTGTGCAAAGGTGCCAACCTCACGGGCGGTACCACAGGCCGACGGCTGACCGGTCAGCGAGAAGGGCGAGTTGCCCGGCTCGGCGATTTTTCCGACCAGCAGGTGCACGTTGTACATCAGGCCGTTCACCCAGGACCCGCGGGTGTGCTGGTTGAAGCCCATGGTCCACAGCGACATCACCTTGCGGTTCGGGTCGGCGTATTGCTTGGCCAGACGCTCCAGCGCGGCGGCGGGGACGCCCGACAGCTCCGAGGTGTATTCCAGCGTGTATTTCGACACGGCTTCGGCATATTCCTCGAAGGTGATCTTGGTCAGCTTGCCGTGCTTGCCTTCATGCGCCGGGTTGGTGGCTTTCTGCTCCAACTCATGGGTCGGGCGCAGGCCATAGCCGATGTCGGTGTTGGTCTTGGTGATGTTGACGTGGTTCTTGACGAACTCCTCGTTCACCGCGCCGTTCTGGATGATGTAGTTGGCGATGTAGTTCAGGATCGCCAGGTCGGTCTGCGGTGCAAAGATCATGCCGTTGTCGGCCAGCTCGAACGACCGATGTTCGAAGGTCGACAACACGTGCACTTCGCAGCCCGGTTTGGTCAGGCGGGTGTCGGTCAGACGCGACCACAGGATCGGGTGCATCTCGGCCATGTTGGAGCCCCAGAGCACGAAGGTGTCTGCATGTTCCAGATCGTCATAGCAGCCCATCGGCTCGTCAATGCCGAAGCCACGGATGAAGGCGGCCACGGCCGAGGCCATGCAGTGACGGGCGTTGGGGTCGATGTTGTTGGAGCGCAGGCCGGCCTTCATGAACTTGGCGGCGGCATAGCCTTCCCACACGGTCCACTGGCCGGAGCCGAACATGGAAACACCGGTCGGGCCTTTCTTCTTGATGGTTTCCTTCCACTTCTCTGCCATCACGTCGAAGGCTTCGTCCCACGAGACCGGCTCGAATTCGCCGTTCTTGTCGTAGACGCCGTTGGTCTTGCGCAGCAGCGGCTGGGTCAGGCGGTCCTTGCCGTACATGATCTTGGACAGGAAGTAGCCCTTGATGCAGTTCAGGCCGCGGTTCACCGGGGCCTGCGGGTCACCCTGGGTGGCCACGACGCGGCCATCCTTGACCCCGACAAGAACTGAACACCCGGTGCCGCAGAAGCGGCAGGCGGCCTTGTCCCAGCGGATGTCGGGTGCAGAGAGCTGCGCCTGAGCGTCCTTGGGCAGCGAGATGCCCGCGGCCGAAGCGGTTGCTGCGGCGGCCGAGGCCTTCAGGAATGAGCGGCGGGAAGTTGGCAAGGTCATGGGCTGATCTCCCGTTCAGTGTACAGGTTGGTCGAGGGCTTCGGCCTTGTCGTCGAGCGCCTCGAAATGGTGGTAGGTCAGAGTGATCGTCAGCACGCCGGGGATCTGATGCATTTCCATGATCTGATCCGAGGCGCGTTGGGATGGGGTGTCTTCGACAGTGATGACGATGCGCCCATCTTCATGCGCATGCACTTCACCGCCCTCAAAGGCGTTCAGCGCGCTGATCACGCTGTCCGCCATTTCCGGCTTGGTATGAACCAGGCAGCCGCACACATTCAGCATGATTGGGCCTCCTTCGGGGGGTTGAATTGGGTCAGTTTGATCGCGCCGACCGGGCAGGGGGCGCTGCAGGCGCCACAGCCGGTGCAGAGGTCCGCGTCGAATTTGGGTTCCGCGCGGCCACCGGGCAGAAGTTGAAACCGGATGGCGCGTTCGTCGCAGTGATCCTGGCAGGTTCTGCATTGCACCGCGTTGCGCGACAGGCACGCTTGTGTCGCATCCGCCTTCCACGTCCAAGACGCGCCCTCTGTCAGGGCGCCGGTTTCGCAGGCGGTGATGCACTCACCGCAGAAAGTGCAGCCGCCCGCGTTCAGATCCAGCACCGGAAGACCGGCGCGCTCCTGCACGATGATGGCTTCGGGGCAGGCCCGGACACAGTCACCGCAGCCAGTGCAGTTTTCAGAAAACTGAAACTCTGCAATTGCTCCAAACGGGCGCAGCGGGGCGGTCTCTTGGAACCGTCCTCTTAGAAAGGCGCGCCGTGAAGGGGCAGTGGTCATTGGCTTGCTGTCCTGTTTCCTACAGTTTCGCTGGCTGTCTCCCTTTTCGGCTACGCCTGTTTGGCCTTCAGTTTGTTGATCCAGATCATAGTTTTTAGGCAGGGCGCTGAATTTTTTGGCTGTAAATGCATTTTGAAAATTGAATTTGAATGCGCGTTGGCGGTGAGAGGTGAAGCGCTTCAACATCTTGTTTTTCATGCTGAAAAAGGTGTTTTGCCGCGTGCCGAAAGGCCGCATGTGGCGGGTCGAAATGTAAAGGCGGGCATGGTGGGGGCAAATGTCGAATTTTCGGTGCATCTTTGGCGCGATTTGCGACTCGCCTGATGTCTGACCGGATGCGTTACCTTGTGCGGACCGCGGCAGAGGGCGGGACCGTAGCGGGGTGCAGCGACCTGCAGAACGCAGAGGCAAGCACGTAAACAAGGCGATGCTCCGAATCTTCTTCTTGGTGGCCGGGCCGGGTGGGGCGGCGTGTTGTTGTTTTGCGGCGACTATAGGGGTATCGGTGGGAGGCAAGTTTGCGCAGCAACAACCTTTATTGCGAATTAGGTATGAAACTGGATGAAACCCTGCTGAGGGATGTGGGTCCCTTCAGGAACATGCCCCTGGATCAGATCCGGAAAGCGGGTAGTGTCCCGGGAGATGGTGTAGGAACTGGCGTCCACCTGCTTCTTCATAGCTGGTGCTGCTCGTTCACTGCGCGGCGATCATCGTCGCCG
>JALEGX010000137.1 GCA_022763485.1 Paracoccaceae bacterium
CATCAACAAATTCCGCAAAGACGAAAACGGTGCCGTGACTGTTGACTGGGTCGTGCTGACCGCAGCTGTTGTTGCCCTGGCTGGCGCAGCCTACACCTCGATCGAAACCGGCGCGTCGAACCTGACCGAATCCACCGGTACCTTCATCGAAGGCAAAGACCCGGCGTAAGCCACGCATAACGCCTGACCGACTTTCTGGGGGCCGCGCCTTCTTTCGGAGGCGCGGCCCCTTGCAAAAAAAGTACGCCGCCAGAATGCGAGGGTAATATGTTGAAGTTCATACCAAGGACGTTCCGCAAAGACGAAAGTGGCGCGGTAACTGTCGACTGGGTGGTCCTGACCGCCGCAGTCGTTCTACTGGCCGGTGTTGCAATCGTTTCGCTGCAGAACGCGTCGGGAGGATTGGGCAACAATGTTGGTGACTATCTGACCAACACCACCGTTGAAGACTGAAGCCGTAGAAACGGCTTCTGTTAACCAGATCAAGCTTTGGCCGTCGTTTGACCGCAAATCGGCCAAGTTTCAGCGCTAGAGCTGGATCTGGACGTTATATCGACCCTTTGTCCGGGTCGTAACAAGTTTGGATGAGAGGTAAGGCCATGAGAGCTGTGTTCGGACTCGTATTGATCGTCGGTGTCGCCCTGGCGGGGGGTGCCGTCATGATGGCCAAGAATTACATCTCGGCCTATCAGAATGAACTTGCCCGTGAGCGCCAGGCGCGCCAGCAAGTTGTCCCCACCGTGGATGTTTATGTCGCCACGCGACAGCTGAAATATGGTGAAACGCTGAAACCGGATGATGTCAGAACCGTGCGCTGGCCGGAAAACGCCATCCCCGAAGGCAGCTTCATGACCAAGGAAGCGCTCTTCCCCGTCGATGCCAAGGACTACCGCGTGGTTCTGCGGGCGATGGAGAAGGATGAGGCCGTCATGGCCGTCAAGGTCACCGAACCCGGTGAAGACGCGGGCATCACCTCGCAGCTGGAGCGTGGTATGCGCGCCTTCGCCATCAAGGTTGATGTGGCCTCCGGTGTTTCGGGCTTCCTGCGCCCCGGTGACAAGGTTGACGTATATTGGACCGGCCGCGTTCGAGCCGCACAGCGTGACAGCCAGAATGAACTGACCCGCCTTATTCAATCCGCCATTCAGGTGATCGCGATCGACCAGACCGCAGGCGGCGATCTGGAAGGGGCAATCATTGCCCGCACCGTCACCGTTGCTGCACGTCCTGAACAGGTCGCAGCCCTGGCTCAGGCCCAGACCACCGGTCGTCTGTCGCTGGCCCTGGTTGGCGCAACCGACGACACCATCGCCACCGACACCATTGAGGTTGACCAACGGTCTCTGCTCGGCCTGGCCGCCCTGGATGAAGTTGTCGAAGCCGAGGAAAAGAAGGTCTGCACCATCCGGACGCGTCGTGGCGCAGAAGTGGTCGAAATCCCGATCCCCTGCACAAACTAATGAAAATCCGACACTAATTTGAAATCGGGCTGACGTCGTGATCAGCCCGATTTTTTGCGTGTTGCGACTTACCCACATCAGAAACAGACCCGAAGTCATTGATTCTTGCAAAAAAACGCAAGATGCCGCAAAGTGCGGACAAAGTCGGGCGTCAGACCCGAGATATCGAGGCGTGATCGGAGAGGCAGGTCACATGGCATTTAACGGTTTTCTGAAAGCAGCCCTGACCGGGCTGGCATTGTTGTGTACGCCCGTCCTGGGATCGTTTGACACATCCGCGGCCCGTGCAGACATTCTGCGGGTGGTCAAGAAAGGCACGGCGGCGACGCTCGATGTGCCGATGAACCGCGCGGTTGTTGTGGAAAGCGACGTGCCGTTTGCGGAACTCAGCATCGCAAACGCCAGCATCGCGGATATCTCCTCTCTGTCGGATCGCACCATTTACGTCCTGGGCAAGACACCCGGATTGACCACGCTGACCCTGCTGGATGCATCGGGTCGCCTGATCACCAACGTCAATGTGCGGGTCGCTGCTGACGTCAGTGAATTCAAGGAACGCCTGCGTCAGATCCTGCCTCAGGAAAAAATCGAAGTGCGCACCGCAAATGACGGTATCGTGCTATCCGGCACGGTCTCCAGCGCCGCGCGCCTGCAACGCGCCCTGGACCTGGCCGAACGCTATGCGCCGGAACGTGTGTCCAACCTGATGTCGGTTGGCGGCGTGCAGCAGGTCATGCTGAAGGTGCGCTTTGCGGAAATGCAGCGTTCCGTGTCCAAATCGCTCAGCACCTCGCTGGCGCTGAATGATGTTTCGGGCAGCCTTGGCGCCAACGGCGGCACCAACACGCTGAACAACTCCGGCGCTGTGACCAATGCGCTTGGCGGCAACATTCCGGCCGCGAACGAAAACGCGGGCGCCATCCTCTTTGGCTTCAACGCAGGCTCGGTTCAGGTCGGCCTGCTGCTGGAAGCACTTGAGCAGAAGGGCGTCGTACGCACCCTCGCCGAACCCAACCTGTCCGCTCTTTCCGGGCAAGAGGCGAAATTCCTGGCCGGCGGTGAATACCCGGTCCCGGTTGCGCAGGAAAACAACACGATTTCGGTGGAGTTCAAACCCTTCGGGATTGAGCTGAAGTTCATTCCGCGGGTTGTTGACGGCGATCTGATCAACCTTGAACTTGAGGCCGCTGTTTCGGCGATTGACCAGAATAATGGCATCAATATCAACGGCTTCCAGATTGACGCCTTTTCCCGCCGCGAAACGTCGACCACGGTGGAAATGCGCGATGGCGAAAGCTTTGCGATCGCCGGCCTGATCGAGGACGAATTTCTGGACAACAGCTCGCAACTGCCCTGGCTGGGGGACGTGCCCGTGCTGGGCACCCTGTTCCGCAGCGCGAACTACCAGCGCAGCCAGACCGAGCTTGTGATCATCGTGACCGCCCATCTTGTGACACCGACCCGGGGTGAGGCCTTGGCCCTGCCGACCGACCGTGTGAAGCCGCCCAGCGAAAAAGACCTGTTCCTGTTCGGGCGCACCGCCCGGACCCCGCGGGGCGCTGCAAGCGAAGTTGCCAAGCAGGACTTTAGCGGTTCTTATGGCTATGTGATGGATTGAGCAGAAGGACATGCAGCCGATGATCAAGCAGATCGCCGTAGTTGGGCTGGTTCTGGCCGTTTCGGCATGCAACCGCGAAGCAGGCCTGTCGACGATCGACGGCGGTACGTTCGGGAATGCGACCTTCCACAACGCACAGATCATGAATGGTGACAAGCAATACACCGTTCAGCTGGCCAACCGATTTGCCGAAGAAGCGCCCTCGATGGTGAACTTTGCCTTTGACAGCGCGCGTCTGGATCAAACCGCCCGCGCGGCGTTGGATCGCCAGGCCGCCTGGATCCGCCAGTTCCCCGAAGTGCGCTTCCGCGTCTACGGGCACACAGATGCGGTTGGCAGTCACGCCTACAACAAACGGCTTGGCCTGCGCCGCGCCCGCGCGGTGGTGTCCTACCTTGCCGCCCGAGGCGTCAGCCGGTCCCGCCTGGAAGCAGTTGTTTCCTTTGGCGAAACCCAGCCGCTGGTCGTGACCCAGGGTCGCGAACGCAAGAATCGCCGGACGGTGACCGAAGTGAACGGCTTCGTGCAGAACCATCCCGCCCTGCTGGATGGCAAATATGCCCGCGTCATCTATCGCGAATACATCGAGAGCGCCGTTCCGCCCTCTGGCTTGGGCAACGATCTGAGCTTCTCCAACGCGGCTCAATAATGGAAACAGCGGCGGGCAACTGTCGCTTCTTTCCCTACAATTGAATTCTTTTAGCCCCAATTCCGCCCACATTGCCAACGACATTGTCCTTAACAGGTGACTTGCGACCAAAGCGAGTCGCACGCGGGAAAGTGCAGAAAAATCTGCCCCCCGCCCCGGAAAGAGGATGAAGGCAATGAGCAGCGTGATGCCGCAACCGGAAGCTAACCCGATCGTAGCCTGCACGATCAGCAGAGACGTGCAGAATTTCGACCTGCTGATCGAGGACATGGAAACCGCGATGGGCGAAAACTGGGGGGATCTCGGTTTCGCCGAGGCGCTTGCCTTCTTTGGCCAACCCGAAGCCGAAGCTCTGGAATTCGTCGCGCTGGCCATTGACGGGGATGACGAGGAGAACCTTGTCATGCTGGGCGAGATCATCTCGCAAGCCAAGAACCGCGATATCCGCGTCATCCTGATTGCCGAAGATGTGACTCCTGCATCGCTGCACCAGCTGCTGCGCCAGGGGGCCGATGAATTTGTCCCCTACCCGCTGCCCGAGCAGGAACTGCAATCCGCCATCGAGCGGCTGCGCAACCCTGCCCCGGCACCGGAACCGTCGCCGCGCAATCCCCACCAGCTGCAATCGGGCAGCGCCAAGGAAGGGGCGGTGATCGTCTGTCACGGACTGGCAGGTGGCGTGGGCACCACGACGCTTGCGGTCAACCTGGCCTGGGAACTGGCCGAGCTGTCCAACCGGGAAACCCCCTCTGTCTGTCTGATCGATTTCGACCTGCAGCACGGCTCCGTATCCACCTATCTGGACCTGCCGCGCCGCGAGGCCGTCTTTGAAATGCTGTCGGAAACCGACGCGATGGACGAAGACATCTTCAGCCAGGCGTTGCTGAGCTTCCAGGACAAGATGCAGGTGCTGACCGCACCCACCGAGATGGTGCCGCTTGATATCATCACGCCGGAAGACGTGCAGCAGGTCATCAACATGGCGCGGGCCCATTTCGAATTTGTCGTCATCGACATGCCGAAGACCCTGGTGCAATGGTCCGAAACAATCCTGACCGAAGCCCATGTGTATTTTGCCATGCTTGAGCTGGACATGCGCTCGGCGCAGAACGCGCTGCGCCTGAAACGTGCGCTGCAATCCGAGGAGCTGCCGTTCGAAAAACTGCGCTTCGCCCTGAACAAGGCCCCGAAGTTCACCGACCTGAGCGGCAAGAGCCGGACCAAGCGCATGGCGGAATCCCTTGGCATCTCGATTGACCTGCATCTGCCGGATGGCGGCAAACAGGTCACGCAAAGCGGCGACCACGGTTCGCCGATGGCGCTTTCGGCAGCGAAGAACCCGCTGCGCAAAGAAATCGCGAAGCTTGCACAATCGCTCTACGAACTGGGGCAAACCACATCTGAAGCTGCATAAACGCAAAGGGGGCTGCAAAAATGTTTTCGAAATACAAGAAATCCGCCGCACCTGCGCAGGTTGCCGCAAAGGTTGCAAATATCGCCGAGGTCAAGCCCGCAGCAGCACCGGTTGAAAACCGGCCTGCCGCCAGCATGCGCAAACCCACCCCCCCACGCGCGGCGCAGGCCGCGCCGGCGGACAAGGAACGCAAGCGCAAGGAACGGCTGGGTGAGATCAAGATCCAGTTGCATGGCGAATTGCTGGAAAACCTGAACCTTGCCGCGCTGGAACATGCCTCTGAATCTGAACTGCGCAATGAAATCAGCGCCATCGCGACAGAGATCCTGGAAGACAAAGGCGTTGTCCTGAACCGCGAAGACCGTCAGACCCTGAACAAGGAGCTTTATGACGAGGTGACGGGCCTGGGTCCGCTGGAGTCGCTCCTGCAGGACGAGACGATCTCGGATATCCTGGTCAACGGCCCGCAGCAGATCTTTGTCGAACGCAACGGTAAGCTGCAGCTCAGCGATGTGACCTTCAAGGACGAAAAGCACCTGCTGCGGATCATCGACAAAATCGTGTCCGCCGTGGGCCGCCGCGTCGACGAATCCAACCCCTATGTGGACGCCCGTCTGGCCGATGGGTCGCGTTTCAACGCCATGGTGCCGCCGATCGCGGTGGATGGCTCTCTGGTGTCGATCCGGAAATTCAAGAAGGACAAGCTGGGCATTGACGATCTGGTCAATTTCGGCGCCTTCACCGAAGAAATGGCCGCCTATCTGCAGGCCGCCGTTTCGACCCGGCTGAACGTGATCGTATCGGGCGGTACGGGCTCTGGTAAAACCACCACGCTGAACGCCCTGTCTTCGTTCATCGACAACTCCGAGCGGATCCTGACCATCGAGGACACGGCGGAACTGCAGCTGCAACAGACCCATGTGGGCCGGATGGAAAGCCGCCCGCCGAACGTCGAAGGCAAGGGCGAAGTCAGCCCCCGCGACTGTCTGAAAAACGCCCTGCGGATGCGTCCTGACCGCATCATCGTGGGCGAGACGCGCGGCGAAGAGGTCATCGACATGTTGCAGGCCATGAACACAGGCCACGACGGATCGATGACCACGATCCACGCCAACAGCGCCCGGGACGGGGTCAGCCGTCTGGAAAACATGATCGCCATGGCCGGCATTGAAATGCCGCTGAAAGCGGTCCGCTCGCAGATCTCTTCGGCTGTGAACCTGATCGTGCAGGCCTCGCGCTTGCAGGACGGGTCGCGCCGGATGACCTCGATCACCGAAATCACCGGGATGGAAGGGGACGTGATTTCCATGCAGGAAATCTTCCGCTTCCAGCGCGTCGGCCTGACGCCCGACAACAAGATCATCGGCCATTTCACCGCGACCGGCGTGCGCAGCCACTTCTCGGAGCGTTTCCGGATGTGGGGCTATGACCTTCCGGCCTCGATTTATGAACCGACAACGATGGGAGCGCAGTGATGCAACTGAGTGCTGAACCAATCATCTATGGTCTGATTTTCATCGGTGTTCTGGTCCTGGTCGAGGGGATTTACCTGGTCGCCTTCGGCAAGTCGATCAGCCTGAACAGCAAGGTCAATCGCCGCCTGGAAATGCTCGACAAGGGCGCGGGTCGCGAACAGGTTCTGGAACAGCTGCGCAAGGAAATGCAGCAGCATATGAAGTTCCAGTCCATACCGCTGTATTCGCTTCTGTCCGACAAGGCCCAAAAGGCCGCCATCGCGTTTACGCCCCGCCAGCTGATCATGATCATGGCGGGCCTTTCGGTCTTTGCCTTTGTCGGTCTCAGCATCGGCACGCAGACCGAACTGCCGGTCCGGATCCTGGCCTCCGTTGGCATCGGCGTCGGCGGGATCTATTTCTGGATCAACAGCAAGGCCAAGAAGCGCATGGCAATGCTGGAAGAGCAACTGCCGGATGCAGTTGAACTGATGGTGCGCTCGCTGCGCGTTGGTCACCCGTTTTCGTCGGCCATCCAGATCGTCGCCAAAGAGGTCGAAGACCCGCTGGCCACCGAATTTGGCATCATCGCGGACGAAAGCGCCTATGGCCGCGACGTTGGCGAGGCACTCAAGGAAATGGCGGAACGTCTGGACATCCAGGACCTTCGGTTCCTCTCTGTGGCCGTGACCATCCAGCAGCAGTCGGGTGGTAACCTGGCCGAGGTTCTGGCCGGTCTGGCCAAGGTGATCCGTGCCCGCTTCCGTCTGTTCCGGCGCGTCAAGGCAATCACCGCCGAGGCGCAATGGTCCGGCAAGTTCCTGTCTGCTTTCCCGTTGCTGGCGCTGATCGTGATCCTGGTTCAGGACCCGAACTACTATGACGAAGTGCTGGACCACCCCTATTTCATTCCCGCCTGTTTCGTGGTCGGGATCCTGCTGACGGCCAACCTGTTCGTCATGCGGACACTCACCAACATCAAGGTTTAAGGAGGCCGAGATGGAATTTCTGGACGCAATCAACGCCTTCCTGACCGGTCAGCTGGGGGAATTCGGCCCGCTCATCGTCGTGGGTATGCTGGGGGTCATCATGATCCTGGTCACCATCCCGATGATGCTGAACCAGCCCGAAGACCCGCTGAAGAAGCTGAAGAAAAACGTCAATCCCGACACCGTCGCCAAGCCGCAGAAAGAACGCCTGCGTCAGGGCGGTCGCAACGAACAGCTGGAGAAATTCGCAACCTTCCTGGAACCCCAGAATGCGGATGAGCTGTCGGCGATCCAGCTGAAGCTGCGGCAGGCAGGGTATCAATCCAAGGACGCGGTGCGCTTTTTCCACTTTGCGCAGTTCGCGCTGGGGATCATCGGGCTGATCCTTGGTCTGGTCTACGTCTTTGCCCTGGGCAACGGCGAAGGCATGGATACGCAGAAAAAGCTGATGTACGTGCTGGGCCCCGGTGGCGCGGGCTACATGCTGCCGAAATATTGGGTCACGCGCCGGGTGGATGCCCGGACCGAAGAAATCACCGCAGGCTTTCCCGACGCGCTGGACATGATGCTGGTCTGTGTTGAGGCCGGTCAGTCTCTCGACCAGTCCATCGTGCGCGTCGCCAAGGAACTGCGCGCCTCCTACCCTGCCCTGGCCGATGAATTCGAAGTCGTCGCCTATGAGATGAAAGCGGGCAAGGATAAGGACAAGGTGCTGCGTGACATGGGCACCCGCTGCGGGGTGCAGGATGTTTCCTCTTTCGTGACGGTGATGATCCAGTCTGCCGCCTTTGGTACCTCTATCGCCGAAGCGCTGCGGGTTTATGCCGGTGAAATGCGGGACAAACGCGTGATGCGCGCCGAAGAGGCCGCAAACAAGTTGCCAACCAAAATGACCCTTGCCACAATGATGCTGACGGTTCCGCCGCTGTTGATCATTCTTGTCGGTCCTTCGGCAAACGGCATCGCGAACCTGGGCAACATGAGCAAGTAAAACAATGACACACCCGGGCTTGGCCCCGAATGGGGCACGGCCCAACCGCAAGTTCAAACATGTCATCGCCATCGCAGCCTTTGCTGCGGTGGCGGCCTGCAGTTCGGACCCTATCGTTCCGGATTTGGACGGTCCCTTCCCCCCCGGCGTCGACCACAGCAAACCCGCCCAGGACGGCGTGGTGGTGGGCCACCGCCTGATGGCTGCCAGTGAATATGAGCTTGCGATCGAAGCCTTCACCCGCGCCGCGCTGGAACAAGGGATGACGCCCGAGATCCTGTCCGGGCTGGGCAGCGCCAATCTGGGCCTTGGGCGCCTGGGACAGGCCGAGAGCCTGCTGCGCCGGACCGTGGTTGAAGCACCAGACTGGCCCACGGCGTGGAACAATCTGGGCGTCGTGCTGATGGAGCGCGGAAAAACCGCCGAAGCCGAGCAGATCTTTCGCAAGGCCTATGCGCTGGACAATGGCGAAAGTGACTCAATCCGGGATAATTTGCGCTTAGCCCTCGCAAAATCAGAAAATCCTGATAATACTGGTGGACAAAATAACGAATATAAATTGGTGCAACGCGGGGACAGCGACTTCCTGATCCGCAAGACACCATGACCGAGGCCAGAGCAGTAAAGGACGCAAAAAATGCGCCAGGGTTTTCTTGTATCGGCAGGTTTGATCTGCGTGCTTGCCGTATCGGCATGCGCGGACAAAGGCGATCGCACGGTTGATCGCGCGCTCAAGGACGTCAACGTCGTCGACGAAAGCAACCTGAACGACGTGATGCTGACGGTGGCGGATCCGAACGAAGCCGTCGATCATTTCCACCGCACCTTGAAATCGAACCCCGACCGGATCGACCTGCAACGCGGGTTGGCAAAATCACTGGTGCGGGCCCGTCGCAACGCCGAAGCCGTCGTGGCCTGGGACAAGGCGGTTCGGATGGAAGGGGCAACCGACGATGACAAGGTGGATTACGCCGACGCGCTGATCCGCAACGGGGATTGGGACAAAGCCAAGCAGACGCTGGATTCCGTGCCCCCCACCTATGAGACCTTCAAGCGCTACCGCCTGGAAGCCATGGTCGCCGATGCCAACAAGGAATGGAAGCGCGCCGACAGTTTCTATGAGATCGCCATGGGCCTGACCACACGCCCGGCAGGTGTCATGAACAACTGGGGCTATTCCAAACTGACGCGCGGCGACTTCTCCGAAGCAGAGCGCCTGTTCGGTGAGGCGATCCGCCAGGATCAAAGCCTGTTCACCGCCAAGAACAACCTGGTGCTGGCCCGCGGCGCACAGCGCAACTATTCGCTGCCGGTGATCCCGATGGATCAGACCGAGCGCGCACAGCTTCTGCACACGCTGGCCCTGTCTGCGGTAAAACAGGGCGACGTCAGCACAGGCAAGGGGCTGTTGCGCGAAGCCATCGGCACCCATCCGCAGCATTTCGAAGAGGCCGTCCGCAGCCTGCGTGCGTTGGAGAACGGCTGATCCATGGCGCTGACTGCAAGTGCGGCGTGGTGGTTTCTGCCCTTCGTTCTGCCGATCTGCTTCTACGTGGCCTTTACCGATCTGCGGGAAATGCGGATCACCAATCAGGCCGTTCTGGTGCTGGCCGCTGTGTTCATCATTGTCGGCCTCTTTGCCTTGCCGCTGCCGGTCTATGGTATGCGGCTGGTACAGATGGTGGCGGTCCTGTTCGTCGGCATTCTGCTGAACGCCTCTGGCGCGGTTGGGGCGGGTGACGCCAAATTCGCAGCCGCCGCAGCGCCCTTTATCGCCCTGGGGGATCTGCGGATCCTGCTGGCGCTTTTCGCCGCCAATCTGCTGGCGGCCTTCACCACCCACCGGATTGTCAAATACACCCCCCTGCGGCGCGTCGCCCCCAACTGGCAGAGCTGGAACATGGGCTGGAAATTCCCCATGGGGCTGAGCCTTGGGGGCACCCTGGGCCTGTACCTGATCCTGGCCACGCAATACGGGGCCAATTGATCCATCCCGGCCCCGGCTTTGCCCTGATCTTGCCACAGTGACCCGCCATGGTTGCACCGAACAGTAGAAACTGACAGGCGCCAACCATGAACATGCAACCCATTACCGTCCTTGCCCCGCCCGCTCCGCGGCGGTTGGACGAAATGCAGCTGCCGCTGGTGATGATGCGGGATATCCTGCTGAAAACCATGTTCCGCAAGAACGCGGACAAGGTCAGCGATATTGCTGAAGCGCTGTGCCTGCCGATCCCGGTGACGCAAGAGCTGGTTGATCTGGCGCGCGGTCAGAAGCTGCTGGAAGCGACCGGCACCATGAGCGCGACCTCAGGCGGCGAAATGGGCTATCAGCTGACCGATGCGGGCAAGTCCCGTGCGCTGGATGCGCTGGCACAGTCGGAATACTTCGGTGCGATGCCGGTGCCGCTGGAGGTGTACCGCGAACAGGTCAAGCGGCAGTCGATCCGCAACATTCAGGTCACCCGGGAACAGCTGGTCACCGCAATGGGACATCTGGTGCTTCCCGACAGCCTCCTGGATCATCTTGGCCCGGCCGTCAGTGCCGGTCGTTCGATCCTGATGTATGGGCCTCCGGGCAATGGTAAGTCCTCGATCTCCAACGGTATTCGCGATGCGCTGGGGGATTTCGTCTTTGTCCCGCGCGCCATTGAATACTCCGGTCAGGTGATCACGGTCTATGACCCCATCGTACACACCGCCGTGCAGGAAGCCCCCGAAGACCCAACACAGCTGCGCCGCCGCAAGCGGTTCGACACCCGCTATGTGAAATGTGAACGCCCCACGGTGATCACCGGGGGCGAGCTGTCGTTGTCGATGCTGGATCTGGTCTACAACCCAACGGCGCGCACCTATCAGGCGCCGCTGCAATTGAAATCCACCGGTGGCATCTTCATCGTCGACGACCTTGGCCGTCAGGCCGAACCGCCGCAGGCGCTGATCAACCGCTGGATTGTCCCGCTTGAAGAAGGCAAGGACATCCTGGGCCTGCAATCGGGCGAAAAATTCGAAGTGCCCTTCGACACGCTGGTCATCTTCTCGACCAACTTCCACCCGAATGAGATCTTCGACCAGGCGGCCCTGCGCCGGATCTTCTTCAAGATCAAGATCGACGGCCCGAACCAGGAAAACTTCCTGAAGATCTTTGCCCTTGTCGCGCGCAAGAAGGGTGTGCCTCTGAATGAGAAGGCGCTGATCCACCTTCTGCAATCCAAATACCCGACGATCGACAACGTCTATGCCAACTATCAGCCGGTCTTCCTGATCGACCAGATGATTTCGATTTGTGAATTCGAGGGCATCCCCTACCAGATGACCCCCGAGCTGATCGACCGGGCCTGGGCCAACATGTTCGTCAAGGACGAAACCATCGTGAAATAGGGGCCTTTCGGCCCCCATCCTACCCTTGGAACAAAAGCGACAGGATCTGCATTTGCTTGTCCCTGTCGCCCCCGGTCAGGCCGGACATGGACGTCTCTGGCGTTGCGTCGAACCCGGCCGCGCTGAGGCGCGACAGGGCTTCCTGCTCCGGAACGCCACTCAGCTCAATCACCGTTGACACCGGGGCCTGGGCCACCGCCATCATCACGGGACGGACCGGGCTGCCCCCTCCCGATACCGGAACAAACGAGCCTGCCAGCACAATTGCCGATACGCCCATGATCACGCGGGCCGCAGGGCGCTTGAAATAGACCGAAAATGCCCGCCAGTTCAGCACGACATGGGCCAGAACGCCCACCACCATGATCCAGCCCGCCCATTCATGGGCCAGCTTGTTCAGCCCGATATCCAGATGGAAAAACATCAGGATGCCGGTCACACCCATCAAAAGAAAGCTGCCAATTGTCAGGGGGGTTGCCCATTTCCGAAGTGCGCTCATATCCGCTCTCCTATCTTGAAAACTGCTTTGACAATCACACGTTTGCGGGGCGGGGTTCCGTCGCGGACACGCAAAAGAATTTTCCCTTGGAACAGGTTTTTTCTAAGCTCGGATCATGACCCGTCTTCCGCCCCAGATCTCTGACTGGTTCGCCTCCAAGGGCTGGACCATCCACCCGCATCAGCAGGACATGCTGGACCGCGCATCAGACCCCGCGACGTTGCTGATTGCGCCCACGGGCGGCGGCAAAACCATGTCCGGCTTCCTGCCGACGCTGGCGGATCTGTGCGCCGACCCGCATGAGGGGTTGCACACGCTGTATATCTCTCCGCTCAAGGCGCTGGCGGCCGACATCAAAAGAAACCTGCGCACCCCGGTGGATGAGATCGGATTGCCGATCCGCATTGACGACCGTACCGGCGACACCCCCGCCAGCCGCAAGAAACGTCAGCGTGCCGACCCGCCCCATATTCTGCTGACCACCCCGGAAAGCCTGGCCCTGCTCACCTCTTATGACGATGCCCATCGGACCTTTGCCGGCCTGAAACGGGTGGTCATCGACGAAATTCATGCGCTGGCCGAAAGCAAGCGGGGCGACCAGCTGATGCTGGCGCTGGCCCGGTTGCAGGCACTCTGCCCGGACCTACGGCGCGTGGGACTGTCGGCCACGGTGGACGATCCGCAGGCAATTGCCCGCTACATGTCCACGGCCCATACTCCCTGTGCGCTCGTTCAGGCCGATCCCGGCCCACCGCCGGACATAAGGATGCTGGAAACCGATGACCCCCCGCCCTGGGCCGGTGGGGGGGCGGCCTATTCCATCCCTGCCGTGCTGGAGCAGATCAAGGCACACAAGACCACGCTGATCTTCCATAACACCCGCGCCCAGGCCGAAATTTTCTTTCACAATCTGTGGCTTGCCAATGAGGATGCGCTGCCCATCGGCATCCATCACGGATCGCTGGACCGGGTCCAGCGCGAACGGGTTGAAGCCGCGATGGTGCGTGGCGATCTGCGGGCGATTGTCTGCACGGGATCCCTGGATCTTGGGATCGACTGGGGCGATGTGGATCTGGTGATACAGATCGGCGCGCCCAAGAACGTCAAACGGCTGGTGCAACGGATCGGCCGGGCCAACCACCGCTACAACGCCCCCTCCAAGGCGCTTCTGGTTCCAGCCAACCGCTTTGAGGTGCTGGAATGCCGCGCCGCCTTGGACGCGGTTCGGGCGGGCGATCTGGACGGCGACCCGCGTGGGGCCGGCCCGCGGGACGTGCTGTGCCAGCATATCCTGATCGCGGCCTGCTCCGGTCCGTTCGAGGCCGACGCCCTCTATCAGCAGATGATCAATGCAGGCCCCTATGCCGATCTTGATCGCCAGGAATTCGAGGACTGTCTGGAATTCTGCGCCACTGGCGGCTACGCGTTGCGCGCCTATGATCAATGGCAGCGCCTTCAGCAGCGTCCCGATGGCCTTTGGCAGCTGCGCGATCCCCGCGCGGCCCAGCGGATCCGGATGAACCTTGGCACGATCCAGGACAGGGATCTGCTGAAGGTGCGGATGAAACACAGCCGCGGGGGCAAACCGCTTGGCGAGGTCGAAGAAGCCTTTGCCGCAACGCTGACGCCCGGGGACACCTTCCTGATTGGCGGGCGAGTGGTGCGTTATGAGGGCTTGCGCGAAATGACGGTCGAAGTCAGCAGACGCGCCGACAAGAAACCCAAGATCGCGGTGTTTTCCGGTACCAAATTCGCGACCTCCACCAAGCTGTGCGACCGGATCCTGCACCTCCTGCGACAGGGCGACTGGTCCGCGCTGCCGGGACACACCGGGGACTGGCTGGACCTGCAAAGCCGCATGTCCAAGCTGCCAGAGCGCGATCGCCTGCTGATCGAAACCTTTCCCCACCACGCACGGGAACATGTCTGTGTCTACGGGTTTGCCGGGCGCAACGCACAGCAGACCCTTGGCCTGCTGCTGACCAAACGGATGGAAGAGGAAGGCCTGCGTCCGTTGGGCTTCGTCGCCACCGATTATGCCACGCTGATCTGGGGGCTGGATCGGCTGACCGATCCGGCACCGCTGTTCAACGTCGACGCGCTGAAGGATGGGTTGGAAGGGTGGCTTGCGGGGAACGCCGTGATGAAACGGACCTTCCGCGACTGCGCCACCATCGCCGGACTGATCGAACGAAACCTGCCAAGCGCCAGGAAATCCGGGCGTCAGGCCACGTTTTCGTCCGATATCCTGTATGACACGCTGCGCAAATACGACCCCGAACACCTGCTGCTTCAGATCACCCGCGCACAGGCGCTGGGGGGACTGGTCGATTTCGGTCGGATCGAAGACATGCTGCACCGAATCGAAGACCGCATTGACCTGCTGCGGCTGGACCGGATTTCCCCCTTCGCCGCCCCGCTGCTGCTGGAGGTGGGCAAGGTGCCGATCAAGGGCGAAGGGGCCGAGGACCTGATGGCGCGCGAGGCCTTGGCCCTGATGCAGGCCTCCGGCCTGCAAAATCTTGCCACCTGACCCCTTGCGCAGCCGCCTGCCACAAGGCAAGAACAGATCATGAACGATAGAGATCTGTCCCTGAATGGTGCCGTCCTGACCGCGCTGCCCAGCGGTGCGCTCTGGTGGCAGGCGCAGAATCTGCTCTGTGTCTCGGATCTGCATCTGGGCAAGGCAGAGCGGCACGCGCGGCGCGGCGGCAGCCCCCTGCCCCCTTATGAGATCCGCGATACTCTGGACAGGCTGCGCAGCGATCTGGATGAAACCCGCGCCCAGACAGTGATCTGCCTGGGCGACAGTTTCGATGACCTGCAAGCCGCCCAGGCCCTGCCCGAAGACGCGCGCCAGACCATCCTTGCGCTGCAATCGGGCCGTCGCTGGATCTGGATCGAAGGGAACCATGATCCCGGTCCGCTGGACATCGGGGGCGAGCATTGTTGGGAACTGCCGCTGGGTCCCTTGGTGTTCCGGCACATAGCGGAACCCGACGGAATGGGGGAAATCTCTGGTCATTACCACCCCAAGGTCGCGCTGGGGTCGCAATCCCGCCCTGCCTTCCTGCTGGACAGCCGCCGCCTGATCCTGCCCGCCTATGGCACCTACACCGGCGGTTTGCGCAGCACGAACAAAGTGCTCTCAGGCTTGATGGGGCCGGATGCGGTCGCCATCCTGACCGGCAAACGCCCACACCGGTTGCCAATGCCGCGCTGAGGCAATGGTCCCAACGTCGGGCATGGCCCGACCGTCCCACCACAGCTAAGCTGAAGCAAACGCCTATTTCCAATGATCAAACTGGATCCGCAATGACCGACGACCTGACCCACCGCATCACCAGCAGCTTTGACAAGCAGACCATGATGCAGACGCTTGGTGCAAAGATTGAAACCGTGGAACAGGGTCGCGTGGTCATCACCGCCCCCATTCTGGAAGGCAGCAAGCAGCAACAAGGCGCCGCCCATGCCGCGCTGACCTTTGCCATCGGCGATTCCGCTGCGGGCTATGCAGCGCTGACCTGCATCCCGCCAGAACAGGAAGTGATGACGGCCGAGATCAAGATCAACCTGCTTGCGCCGGGCGTGGGGGATCATTTGCGCGCCACAGGCCGCGTGATCAAACCGGGGCGACGGCTGGTCATCGTCTCATCCGAGGTGCACGCGGTTGTCGATGGGCAGGAAAAACTGATCGCGATCCTGCAAGGCACCATGGTGCCCGTTGCAAAAAACTAGGCCCGCCAGATTGCTCTGGCAGGCCGTGAAATCGCGTTCAGCACTGGTCCGTTAGCGGATCAGGCTGTCAGGCCTTCGGGCTCAGCCAAGCCATTGGCACGGCAGCAGGCGGTCACGGTGTTGGCCAGCAGGCAGGCGATGGTCATCGGGCCAACGCCCCCCGGTACCGGGGTGATCGCGCCAGCACGCTCAGCCGCGGACGCGAAATCAACGTCGCCCACCAGCTTGTTCTTGCCATCACGTTGGATGCGGTTGATGCCCACGTCGATCACGGTTGCGCCTTCCTTGATCCAGTCGCCCGGAACCATTTCGGGACGGCCAACGGCGGCCACAACGATGTCGGCACGACGGACTACGTCCGGCAGGTCCTTGGTGCGCGAATGCGCGATGGTCACGGTGCAGCTGTCGCCCAGCAGCAGCTGTGCCATCGGCTTGCCCACGATGTTCGAACGGCCGATCACAACCGCGTCCATACCCGACAGCGAGCCGTGGTAGTCACGCAGCATCATCAGGCAGCCCAGCGGGGTGCAGGGTACCATCGACTTCTGACCGGTGCCCAGCAGGCCCACGTTGGAGATGTGGAAACCGTCCACGTCCTTTTCCGGCGCGATCGAGTTGATGATCAGGTCTTCGTTCAGGTGACCCGGCAGCGGCAGCTGAACCAGGATGCCGTGCACGGCTGGATCATTGTTCAGCTGCTCGACGACAGCCAGCAGGTCCGCTTCGGAGGTGTCGGCGTCCAGCTTGTGCTCAAACGAGTTCATGCCTGCTTCGACGGTCTGCTTGCCCTTGGAGCGGACATAAACCTGGCTTGCAGGGTCCTCACCAACCAGCACAACGGCCAGACCGGGAGTGATGTTGTGTTCTTCTTTCAGGCGCGCCACGTGGCCCGCAACCTTTTCGCGCACGGTGGCGGCGAAGGCTTTGCCGTCGATGATGTTTGCAGCCATTGCTCTCTTCCTTTTCGGTGCGGACGACCGCCCGCTTATGCTTCGCGTATCACCCGCGCCTCGCGGGCAATCGACCAATCGACCAGCTGCCGCCACAGCGTTTCAATCAGCTCCGGGTCCAGCCCTGTCCGCGCGGCATGGTCGCGCGCGTTCATCACGACTTCTTCGACCCGTTCAGGTATGCGTGCCGGCCAACCATTGGCTTGTTTCAGCTCAATTGCCCGGTCGATATACCCGGCGCGATCCGCCAGCATCTGCACCAGCTCGGCATCCAGCCGATCAATCTGCGCCCTGAGCGCGGTCATGTCGGAACACCGTTCCGGCTGCTTCGATTCGGTCATCTTCAAAACTCCTGCGGCCCGAGAGATCCCGGGCCGCAGATTGCGCATATTGCGTCTTAGAACAAGCCTTCGATCTGGCCTTCTTCGTTCAACCGGATGCTTTCCGCCGCCGGTTTGCGCGGCAGACCCGGCATGGTCATGATCTCACCGCAGACCACAACGATGAAGCCGGCGCCCGCGCTCAGGCGAACTTCGCGAACCGGAACCGAGTGACCGGTCGGTGCGCCACGCAGGCTTGGGTCGGTCGAGAACGAGTACTGGGTCTTCGCCATGCAGACCGGCAGGTTGCCATAGCCAGCCTCTTCCCACTCACGCAGTTGGTTGCGGATCTTGTTGTCGGCCAGAACTTCGTCAGCGCGGTAGATGCGCTTGGCGATGGTTTCGATCTTTTCGAACAGCGGCATGTCGTCGGGGTAGATCGGCGCGAAGTTTGCGCTGCCTGCATCGACGATTTCGACAACTTTTTCCGCCAGCGGTGCGGAACCTTCCGAACCCAGCTCCCAGTGACGCGACAGAACGGCTTCGACGCCGTGGTCGGCACAGTAGGCTTTGACCGCGTCAACTTCTGCGTCGGTGTCGGTGACGAAGTGGTTGATGGCGACAACAACCGGAACACCGAAGGATTTGACGTTCTCGATGTGACGGCCCAGGTTGGCGCAACCGTTGACAACCGCGTCAACGTTTTCCGCACCCAGGTCGGCCTTTGCAACGCCGCCGTTCATCTTCATCGCACGAACGGTCGCAACCAGAACAACCGCCGACGGCGCGATGCCTGCCTTGCGGCACTTGATGTTCATGAACTTCTCGGCACCCAGGTCTGCACCGAAGCCCGCTTCGGTCACGACGTAGTCAGCAACTTTCAGAGCGGTTTTGGTTGCGATGACCGAGTTACAGCCGTGCGCGATGTTGGCGAAGGGGCCGCCGTGCACGAAGGCCGGGTTGTTTTCCAGGGTCTGCACCAGGTTCGGCTGCATTGCGTCTTTCAGCAGAACGGTCATTGCGCCTTCTGCCTTGATGTCGCGGCAGTAGACCGGGGTCTTGTCGCGGCGGTAGGCCACGATGATGTCACCCAGGCGCTTCTCCAGGTCGGCCAGGTCGGTGGCCAGGCAGAGGATTGCCATAACTTCCGATGCCACAGTGATGTCAAAGCCGGTTTCACGCGGGAAGCCGTTGGACACGCCGCCCAGCGAGGCGGTGATCTGACGCAGAGCGCGGTCGTTCATGTCGACCACACGACGCCATGCAACGCGGCGCACGTCGATTTCTGCTTCGTTGCCCCAGTAGATGTGGTTGTCGATCATCGCCGACAGCAGCGAGTGTGCCGAAGTGATTGCGTGGAAGTCACCGGTGAAGTGCAGGTTCATCTCTTCCATCGGAACGACCTGAGCGTAACCGCCACCTGCGGCGCCACCCTTCATACCGAAGTTCGGGCCCAGCGATGCTTCGCGGATACAGATCATCGCGTTCTTGCCGATGCGGTTCAGGCCGTCACCCAGACCAACGGTGGTGGTGGTCTTGCCTTCGCCCGCCGGGGTCGGGTTAATCGCGGTCACCAGGATCAGCTTGCCGTCTTCGCGGTCCTGAACCGAATTGATAAACTCTTGAGATACCTTTGCTTTATCGTGGCCGTAGGGCAGCAGGTCGTCGCTGCTGATGCCAATTTTTTCGCCGATCTTCTGGATCGGCTGCTTGTTCGCCTCACGTGCGATTTCGATATCAGACTTATAGCCCATGGGTCTGCGTCCCCGTTCAACTGTGTTCCATTCGCTCGGCATACCATTGCCGACATGAGGCAAGGGTTATCCAACAAGCGACATTTCACACGCCTGATTTCCGACATTTTC